>JAVHPR010000159.1:0-19112 GCA_036170695.1 Bacteroidia bacterium | reverse complement strand
TCGTCAAAACTCGACATGACATTACGTCTTTTTATAATTAACTCAACACTAGTGTAATTATTTCCAAAAATGAATAGTGCTGTTTTTATAAAAAAAATATTTCTTAGCTCATTTGTAATACTTGTTTTAACAGGGCATTTGGCAACACCCCTGTTTGCCCAATCCACTATTTTATTTAACAACGGAGCTGAGGTGTATACCGATCCTACTGCCCTTTTGCATTTGAACGGTGGCTTTCAAAATGATAACTCCTTAGCAACGCCCAACGTTTTTGAGAATAATGGAACAATGACTATAGCATCTATTCCTGGACTACCCGGTAGTGTATTTTTAACAAATAATTCCACTTTGCGAGGTAACGGAATCTATTTTGTGGAGCAGGACTGGACAAACGATGCTGTATTTATTCCCGAAAATAGTACTGTCAATTTTAATGGAAATCTTCAGGAGTTTATAACCAGCACCAATTCTACCATCACGACCTTCAATAATTTGGTGCTTACCGGAATTGGCTCTGGCAATAATCGAAAAAAAACGTTGCAGCTTATAGATGCTAAAATTGGTTTAAACGGAACACTGGCAATTAACGATCGTGAATTGGAAACAGCAACTAATACTATGTTTGTGCTTAATCCCTCATTAACTTGTGTAACAAACAATGCCATTCCGGGTAGCGAAGGATTCGTCAGTAGTAGTTTCAACAGCGGTGGCAGTGGCTCATTATCAAGAGTTACAAATACATCATCAGCTTATTTATATCCTACAGGATCTAGTATTGGAACAACCAGGTATCGTCCTGTATTACTAACACCTGCTTCGGGAACAGCAAATACATATACTGCACGATTAGGAAATAATACTGCAACTGCTGATGGTTTTAACACGGCAGCTTTGGACACAACTATGTGCAGTGTGAATCCTTTGTTTTATCATGAAATCACACACAGCTCCGGAAACGACAATTCCAACATTGAGATTTTTTATGACCAAACATCAGATGGTGGATGGGATGGAATGGCAAAATGGAATTCAACTAGTCCGGGCATCTGGAACAACATGGGAACAGTAACTGCAACAGCTAATATTCCTTTTAGCAGCATCTCAAAACCCAACTGGGCAGATTTTTCATTTTCCCCTTATATTTTATCTCGCACTAAACCCGTTAAACCTATTTTAAACTGCGCCTCCGTTTGTGTTAATTCTAATGGAAATACTTTTTCTGCTGAAGGAACAGGATCCTCCTATAATTGGACTTCTCCTGCAGGGACAACTATTGTATCCGGACAAAATACCAATTCGGTAACAATTGCTTGGGACTCTTTACCCGGTCCGGTAACAGTATCGACTTCAAGTCTTTTGGGATGTACATCAGCTGTCGCATCTTGTATTGTGAACCCTTCCCCACTTCCTATAGCTGCATTTACTAGTACACCAACAGGGCTTGCTTATGATTTTACCGACTTAAGTCTTGGAGGAGTGACTCAATGGCAATGGGATTTTGGAGATGGTTCCTTATTGAATATACAAAATCCATCGCATACTTTTTTATCAGATGCAGGGCCATACACAATTATGTTAATTGCATCCACTCAAAACAATTGTATAGATACTGCATATCAAACAATAGTTATGGAACAGGAACAGGGCTTCTCATTTTATATTCCTGATGCGTTTTCACCTAATAATGATGGGATAAACGATACTTTCAGCGGCAAAGGAGTTTTAATTAGTAAATATGAAATGATGATTTTTGATCGTTGGGGCAATTTGATTTTCTTTTCTGATGATTTTAGTAAACCATGGGATGGCAGAGCAAATCATGGAACTCAAATTGTACAGGAAGATGTGTATATTTATTCAATAAAAGTTACGGATGTTAAAAAGAAAAAACACAATTACAAAGGGATTGTAACATTGTTTAGATAATTTCGATTTAATATCTGCTTCAATTAGAGTTTATATAAGTTAAGGGTGAGGTATAAAAAACAGAATTGTTTCTTAACTTATATAAACTAAATTGTTAGAATAAAATATAGTGCCAACAGCACAGCGTTGTGACGGGTCTCTACGCATCAATTTTCGCATACTTCGCATTCTTTTCAATAAATTCTCTGCGAGGTGGAACTTCATCACCCATCAGCATAGAAAATATTCTATCTGCTTCTGCGGCGCTGTTAATTGTTACCTGACGTAGTGTCCTGTGTTCAGGATTCATAGTTGTTTGCCATAATTGCTCGGAGTTCATTTCACCAAGACCTTTATAACGCTGTATATTTACAGTGTTTTCTTTTCCTTCACCACCAGCTAATTCTCTAACAGCTATACCACGTTCTTCCTCAGTCCAGCAATATTTCTGCTCTTTTCCTTTCTTAATCAAATATAGAGGAGGTGTTGCGATATAAATATGTCCGTTTTCAATTAACTCTTTCATATGACGGAAAAAGAATGTTAAAATCAATGTAGTGATGTGACTACCATCTATATCGGCATCGCACATGATGACTACCTTGTGATAACGTAATTTATTAATATTTAACGCCCGATCATCTTCAGGAGTACCACGGAATACACCAAGAGCAGTAAATATATTTTTTATCTCTTCGTTATCGTAAATTCTGTATTCCATCGCTTTTTCTACGTTCAGGATTTTACCCCTTAATGGAAGTATAGCCTGAAAAGCTCTGTTACGACCTTGTTTGGCCGTTCCACCTGCGGAATCTCCCTCTACAAGGTATATTTCGCACATTGAAGGATCTGATTCAGAGCAATCTGAAAGTTTCCCGGGTAAGCCTGTTCCTGTCAGCACACTTTTGCGTTGCACCATTTCGCGTGCTTTACGAGCAGCATGACGTGCTGTAGCAGCCAAAATTACTTTATCTACAATTGTTCTGGCTTGTTTCGGATGCTCTTCCAGATAATTATTAAGCATTTCGCTAACGGCAACATCAACAGCACCCATTACTTCATTATTCCCCAGTTTTGTTTTCGTTTGCCCTTCAAACTGAGGTTCCTGAACCTTTACAGAAATAACAGCCGTAAGTCCTTCACGGAAGTCATCTCCATTTATTTCTAATTTTACTTTTGCAAGCAAACCGGATTTTTCAGCATACGATTTTAATGTACGTGTTAAACCTCTTCTGAATCCCGCAAGGTGGGTACCGCCTTCATGTGTATTGATATTATTTACATAGGTATGTAAATTTTCGGAATACGAAGTATTATACATCATGGCAACTTCAACGGGAATCCCATTTTTTTCACCTTCCATATAAATAACATCCTCGATTAGTTTTTCGCGCGTAGCATCCAGATAAGTTACAAATTCCTTCAATCCGCCTTCCGAATAAAATACTTCAGAACGACTGTTTCCTGCTTCATCTTTCTCGCGTACGTCAGTAATGCTGATACTAATGCCTTTGTTCAAATAGGACAACTCACGTAAACGGGCGGCAATAATATCATAGTGATAAACTGTAGTAGTAAAAATAGAGGCATCAGGTAAAAATGTTACAATGGTACCTCTGTAATCGGTTGTTCCTATCTCTTTAACAGGATATAATGGCTTGCCAATATTGTATTCCTGAATATATTCTTTTCCGTTTATGTGAACATTTACAGTTAGTAGCGACGAAAGAGCATTAACACAGGATACACCAACGCCATGCAAACCTCCTGATACTTTGTATGAATTTTTATCAAATTTACCACCGGCATGCAACACTGTCATTACAACCTCTAAAGCCGATTTCTTTTCTTTAGCGTGATAATCCGTAGGGATACCACGTCCATCATCCTTAACAGTTATTGAGTTATTCTCATTAATGGTAACGTATATGTTTTTGCAATGACCTGCAAGTGCTTCGTCAATTGAGTTATCAACCACTTCATATACCAGGTGGTGAAGACCTTTTGAGCCGGTGTCACCGATATACATTGATGGACGCTTACGTACTGCTTCCAAACCCTCTAATACCTGAATACTATCAGCCGAATATTCTGCTGAAGCCTCAACTCCCGATAACACAGGTTTTGTTTCTTTTTCGTTCATTGTTTTTTCCATAATTTATTAATAATTTTCGCTCTTTTTTTTTAAGCTAACAAATGTAGCAATTTACCCTGAGAATACCTATCAATAAAGGATGAAAGTGAGATTATTTTACTAACATTTAGTTAACAAAATTGTGCGGTTTTATTTTGGAAATCTGCGCTTTTTTTCGTAAGTGAATATAGAGTGGGAATTATTGATTTTTCTTTCGTAAAAATGAAATATCAGGTTGGGAATATTTAATTGCGACTCTGGAGATTGGAAAATATAAATGAAACCTGACAGGTGTTTAAAACCTGTCAGGATTAATTGTGGATTTTTCAGTTTGAAAAGTGTAAAAGCCTTTGAAATAAGGGACTCTAAAGAAAGATTACTTCAATTTTTTATCAGATTCTGCTTTAGCATTTGATAAGACCCCATTAGCTTTTTTATCGGCTTCAGCTAAAATAGCAGCAACTTTTTTGTCAACTTCCTTTTTAGCTTGTGGAGCTGCAACTTTAGCTGCACCTTTTGCAATTGGATTTTTTGCGTCAGTAACCGTTTTGTCAACTGCTGCATATCCCTCTGCCCTTGTTTTATCAGCTAATATTCGCGCATCTGCTTTAATTTTATCAGCTTGAGCTTGTGCATCCTTCATAATTTTATCTGCTTCAGCACGTGCTTTTTCTTTCGCCATATCAACACCTTTCGTTATCACCTCTTTTATCTGTTCTTTTACCTGCTCTTTAACTTCTGCTTTTTCAGTCGAGCCTAATAAATCAGTTTTAATTGTAGGGCTTGTTACAGTACCGCCAAATAATGCTTTTACTTTTATTTTCTCAGGTAATTTTACACTGGTGCCGGCCTGTTTGTTGAACATATCAATTAATCCTCCTGCAACAGCATTCGCCTGAGATCCAAACTCTGAAGATGGTATTTCAAGTACCCAGGTATAATCAATTGTTTGATCGAAACCAGTTGATCCTTTTACTGTTGCAGCTATGTTTCCCATTTTTATTGGCATTTCCTCTACTTCAACTCTTCCATCTTTAAATTTATAACTTGCATTTACATTTTCAAATGCTAATTTTTTATACTTAGGTTGTTTTAACGCATCGGCTAATTTGTTAATCGGTTCAAAACCTTCAACCGAAACTTTTGTAGCCATTAATTTTCCACCACCTGTTAGTGTTTTCATATCAGGTTCCATGTGTGAATTCAGGAAGGTCGTAAACTTCAATTTTGTTCCGAATTTCCCTTTTGCATATTTACCAATAGGAGCAAGCTTCTGGACACTGTTGAATGATTTAAATGTTTTAGGAATATCAAAATTTGCAATATCAATATCAAAATCAACGGTTGGTTTTTTAATATTTTGTGTACTGTAAACGCCCGATAAACTCATGGTTCCTTCCAAATCTTTCAAATCCATTTTTAAGTTATTCAAGAAAACTTTACTGTCGTTTACTTTTACCCCACCAGAAATTGAAGTGATAACTAAATTGTCGTACAGCATTTTTCCTATCGTTGCATTTAATTGAACATTTAAATTGGATGGTACTGCAACAACACTCATTGGCGTTGTATCCACAGCAGTAGTTGTAGGTTTAGCAGGAGTGTCTCCTTCGGCAGTAAACTCATTCAAATCAAGTACGGAAGATTTAAAATTAAATGCACCTTTCAGCAGGGAATCTTTTAAAGCATATTGCAAAAAGTTTTCAATCTTGCCGTCTAGCTGAATATCGCTTCTTCCAATTTTAGCATCAAATTGAGAAAGTTCAACAAATTTTGGTGTGAAGTTCAAATTTAATTTATTGATTTTTGTAGGGTAATTTATGGTTGATGATTTGTAATTCATATCTGTAACAGCAAGGTTTCCCTTAGCATCAAACTTCTCATATTGTTGTTTTTCAATGGACGACATGCGTCCATTCATTTTGATATCCGCATTAATCAATCCATTCAAATCATCACCTTTTTCAAGTGGAATAACATCTTTGATGGTGGCTAAATTAATCTTTGCTAAAACTTCCGCTTTAATATTTGCATCAGAAATGGGCGTTGAAAGATGTAGCTTTGCATCAACCGGATTGCCTGCCATTTCAACATGGAATTTATTTAAATCGATGATGGTTGCATCAGGAGCGCCTGTTTTATTATCAACTACTAAATCAACCTGAATGTTTGTAACTGATTTTGGTAATGCAGGGTATTGGAACATTGCATCCTTGATGTTTAATTTTACACCAAATGCCGGCATTTTTTTATCATTATAAATACCTTTCACAAAACCATTCAATGCTAATAAACCGGAAGTTTTTACAGTCGAAAAATCCTTAGTGTAAACTCCGGGAATTAACGACAAAATATTTTTAAACTCCGTTTGATTTGCTTTGAATTTTAAATCCATATCCATATCCTCTTTCGGCATTGCAAAATAACCATCCAAACCAAGTGTCAACTCATTGAATGAAAATTCATTGTTTTTAAATGTAAATTTAAAATTAGGCATATCGGCATCTAAGTCAACTTTAATGCGGGTTTTAACTTTACTCATGTATTTAACACCACCATAACTCATTGAAAACTTTTCGATTTCGGTGAGTGTTTCAAGCAAAAAATTATCAGATGTAAAATCACCTTTCAAAGTGTGGGTCATATTTACTAATTCCGTTTTAAAATCCATTGTAGCATCATCATAAACAATGTATGCATTTTTTATCTCAAACTTTTTTAAAGTCATTTTGAATGGAGCTGATGCTGTAGCGGGCGCTGCCGCTTTGGATGCAGCTGTTGTGTCAGTCGATGGTTTGGTAACATCCCAGTTTGCTTTTCCGTTTTTCAGTACCAGTGCATGGATGCGAGGCTGGTTAATAGTGATGGTGTTTATTTTATATTGTTCTCCTTTGATTACGCTCATCAGGTTTAACCCAACGGTTAAATTTTTAGCAAACAACAATGTATCGCCTTCAAAATCCCCTATATTGGCAACACTTATATTGTCGACAGAAAGTGAAAAATCAGGGAATGAACTTATTAAAGTCAAATCAAACTCTCCAAAATTTACTTTTGCATTGATGCTTTCGTTTGTTTTATCTTTTACTAATTGTATGATTTGCTTCTTGAAAAGAAATGGCGCTGCAATTATTAAAATCAATAATAGCAGGAAAGTAATGCCAGTCCATTTAAGTATTCTGCGAAATAAGCTTTTTTTCTTTTTTGGAGTTTCTGTTGTCATAATTTTAATTGTATAAAAAATATTTAGTTTAATGTTTTATTTTCTTTCATCCCGATCATAGCTGATAGTCATCTCGAGCGCAGTCGAGGGATTTTTTTATAGAGATGACTACTTTTATTTACTTACAAGATTCCTCCAATTTGGTCGGAATGATCCTTACAGTCATCCCGAGCCCTTCGGCTATACTCAGGATAAACTCCGCCGAGGGATCTTTTTATTAATTATTGCAATGAACTTTCCTTCTCCTCTAAACCAACAAGATTCCTCCACTTCGGTCGGAATGACTTTCTTTTAAATCAAAATGCACCTTCTGCGAAAACTTCCCAGTTCAAAAAATTCCATTTTGGGTTTAATGTTTTAATTAAAATTTCTTTCTTTTTCCTATTCCAGTTTTTCAATTGTTTTTCTCTGGCAATTGCATCTTTTGCCGTTACAAAACGTTCCCAATAAATTAACTTGTAACAATAATATTTCCCGGCAAAAGTCTCATCATTTCCTTTATTCTCCTGATGTTCGGATAATCTTCGTTTCAAATTATTTGTTACTCCAATATATAAAACTTCCTTTTCAGGATTAGTTGTTATGTAAATGAAATAATTTCTCATTTATGTTTTTTTCTTTTTAGTAATTTTATTCATTCACCAAAAGTCATCCCGAGCGCAGCCGAGGGATCTTTTTATTAATTATTGCAATGAACTTTCTTTCTTCTCTGAACTAACAAGATTCCTCCACTTCGGTCGGAATGACTTTACAATCTCGCGCCCTTCGCTCTCAATAAGTGATCCACTATTACCAAAGCCGCCATTGCTTCCACAATAGGAATAGCCCGAGGCAATACACAAGGATCGTGCCTTCCTTTTCCTGACATTTCAACAGCTTCTCCTTTTGAATTTACTGTGTTTTGTTTTTGCATTATTGTGGCGACAGGTTTAAATGCAACTCTGAAATATATATCTTCTCCATTACTGATGCCGCCTTGTATTCCACCGGAGTTGTTTGTTTTGGTACGAATATTTTTTTTGTCATTTGGGCTTAAATGAAATAAATCGTTATGCTGCGAACCCTGCATTTTTGCACTCTCAAACCCACTTCCATATTCAAACCCTTTTACTGCATTGATGCTCAGCATTGCTTTTCCTAAATCAGCATGAAGCTTGTCAAATACAGGCTCACCAAGTCCTGCAGGGGTTCCAGTAATAACACAGGAAATTACTCCGCCAATAGTATCACCTGTTTTTCGGATCTGTTCAATCTTCTGAATCATGGTGTCAGCAATTAGTTCATCCGGACATCGAACATCATTGGAATCAATTTTTGTCAGATCTAAATCATGATATGATTTCAATAATTTAATATCTCCAACCTGTGAAGTATATGCATTTATTGATATTCCGGAATGTTTTAAAATTTGCTTAGCAATTGCGCCAGCCACCACTCTGCTCACTGTTTCACGTGCTGATGATCTTCCACCCCCCCGATGATCTCGCATTCCATATTTGACATCATACGTGTAATCCGCATGTGACGGTCGATACACATCCACATTATGATCGTAATCTTTTGAGTTTTGACTTTCGTTATGAATGATAAAACCTATCGGAGTTCCCATAGTTTTACCATTGAATATTCCGGAGAGAAATTCTACTTTATCACTTTCTTTTCGTTGTGTAACAATGTAGGATTGACCTGGGCGTCTTCTGTCCAATTCAGATTGAACAAAATCAAAATCAATTTCTAATCCTGAAGGGCAACCGTCAATGATACCACCTAAGGCTTCTCCATGCGATTCACCAAAGGTTGTGAGAGTAAATAATTGCCCAAAAGTATTGCCTGCCATATATTTTTTTGAAACAGACAAATTTAGCAAAAATTAAAGCGAAACTTGTAATTTATATTGATTAAAACCTGCAAAAATTCCGTACCCGCCATTTATATTCGAATACATTTGTACTGGCTCTGAAAATGGGAAGCCAAAACCTGCTGCATTCGCTAATTTTAAATGAAACAAATAATATTCTTTTGTTGCATGAATCAAATAAAGTTCGCCAGTATTTCCAGTAAGATTAGAGCTATAAACTTCGAAAATATCACTTAATGTAGATCCATTTTTTCCTTTATCAGAAAAATTATTTGTATAGAAGTTAGTATAGGAAGTATCTGTTAAGTTATTACCGTAAAACTGCTCAGAATAATAGGAAATTCTATAATAATCTTCAGTTCCGGGTGAATCATTCCAGAAAGTTGTAATGGAATAAGTAGAATCCTGCTGATTGGGATCGTTTACATAGTGTGATGAAAAAGTCAATGTTGAATTTGTATTCGGAATAGACGTAGTGGCAGTTATATTCTTTCCATCAGGAGTTGAAACTGTTAAATAATAGATTGTTCCGACTACAATCGGAAATTGAGAAACATTTATTGAATAATAGTTCTCAACAGAATTATAAATTAATGTTTTTGAATTCACACCATCATTAATCAGAACCGTTGCGTTTGAAACATAGGGAAATTGACCTGCATTAGAATTATTATAAAGAGGCTGACTTAATGATACTGCGACTCTTATAATGGTGTCCTGAGGGGAAATAAATGAATTTATTACCAACTTGGATTCTACAGCCGGTAGTTTTACATCAGCGTCTTTAATGCAAGCACTAAAGGAGTTTAGCAAACATGCAATGGATATTATATAAATAATTTTATACCTCATTTTTATTGTTTTAGTTCGTAAGTTCAAAACTATGCACTTTCAGTGCAAGACTTTCAGTTTCAACAAAATTTCAGTAGTTATCGTCATTGCGAGAGAGCTTTTCGCGAATGAAGCAATCTCAATTAAAATGTGTGATTGCTTCACCCTTTCTGCGAAGAGGGTTCGCAATGACGTTGCAAACTATAATCTGTTAAAAGAATTTCATTCTTTAATTTAAACCTCTGCACTTTCAGTGCGTAGTTTAGTTTTTTAGTTTTCATAATTTCCTTTAAAACTTCCATGTCCATGAAATAGAAGGAATAATGGGGAATAACGATACTTGTTTTAATTTGGTTTGGTTAGTCTGGTAATCAAATTCTGTATAATAATAAAATGGGTTATGCCTGTTGTAAGCATTGTAAAAACCCAATTCAAAAGTGCGGACATATTTTGGCTTTATTTTATGAAATTGAATTGCAATATCTAACCGATGATAAGGAGCCATTCTGAAACTGTTTTTTTCCCCATATTCATTAACCGTATAGGAGTCGTTATATCCTGACATTCCTGTTGTTGGATGTGGATTTTGCGCTGCAGCCTGGTAAGAGGATAAAGGCAATGTAATAGCATTTCCGGTTCCATAAACCCATGTTGCTGATAAGGTAATATGTTCGTTTAATTTATAAATGCCAACCAATGAAAGATCGTGTCTGCGATCATAACGTGCAGGAAATCTGTTGCCAAAATTTAATTCATCAAATTGCAGCCAAGTCCAGGAAAGTGTATATCCTACCCACCCTGTTAACTTGCCAAACTTTTTTTGGAAAAAAAATTCTGCGCCATAACTTTCTGCATTACCTGAAGTAACAATGTCTTCATATGAAAAATCAGATGAGCTTTCTGTTGGATCAACGCTCAGAAATGAAGCACCCTCCTTATATCCAATGATATTCTGCGACTTTTTATAATATCCTTCCAACGATACCATAAAGTCGGCATCTTTAATAGTAAGATCTTTTGCCAGGCCCATCGCCAACTGCTGCGACTGTTGAGGCTTAATACGATCGGTGGCTGGCACCCATAAATCGGTTGGTAAACCAAATCCCGAATTTGACAATAAATGCAAATATTGATTCATTGTTGCATAGCTGATTTTAAATGATAAATCAGGTTTTAACAAGTATCGCAAAGAGATGCGGGGTTCCGGATTGATATAACTTTTCCCCTTAACATTAAAATTGCTTAGTCGTAAACCACCACTGGCACGCCATTTAGGATTTATCTTAAAATCATCCTCGGCATAAATTGCGGTTTCGTAGGCATCAATATGTGTTTTTTTATTCAGATTTTCCATTGCAAAAGAACTCTCAGCCACAATAGCACTCGGTCTGAAATAGTGGTAGGTAGCTAAAACTCCGCACTTAATAAAATGTTTGGGATTAGGAGCGTAATCAATATCTGATTTTATTGAATAATCCCTGATTCCGGAATAGTATCTTAAATTAAAAAAGTCGCCGCCAAAAGAAAATTTATCTGTGATATCGAACAAAAAGTCTGTAAATATCAGTGAAACATTTGAAAATGTTTTTTCATTCACCAGGTGATTCCAGCGCAATGTTCCTGTTGCATTTCCCCAACTCAAGCCGGCATCATTTGTAAAGTCGGAACTAGGTTTACTATTGAAATAAAATTTGTCTTTCCCGAAATATCCGCTTAAATAAAGTTTGTTTTTATAATCCAATACATAATTTAATTTTGCATTAAAATCATAAAAATAATAGCCGGTTTTAGCACCACCGGTTTGTTTCATTATTAAGGGTTGCGTTAAAATATCAATGTAAGTTCTTCTGGCAGATATCAGAAATGATACTTTGTCTTTAATAATAGGTCCTTCAATGGTAAGTCGTGAAGAAATTATGCCGATACCAACTTCTGCATGGTATTTTTGTTTATCACCATCTTTCATCTGCATTTCAATTACAGAAGACAGACGTCCTCCAAAACGTGCTGGGAATCCACCTTTTGTGAGTTCAACACTTTTTAAAGCATCACCATTAAATAAGGAAAAAAAGCCAAATAAATGTGTAGCATTGTAAACTGTTGCATCATCCAGAATAATCAGATTCTGATCCGGACCACCACCCCGCACATAAATACCGCTGCTGCCTTCGCTTCCCTTTTGCACTCCGGGTAATAATTGGATGGCTTTTAAAACATCCTTTTCTCCTAATAATGCAGGTAGATTTTTAATTTGTTCAACAGGCAAATCAATTTTACTCATTTGAATTTCATCACTAATTTTTTCAACCTGGTCGGCAGATACTTCCACTTCTTTTAAATCAACACTAGTCTGCAAAGGGATATCCAACTGAATATTTTTGTGTAAATCAAGCTTAAATAATTGAGTTTTGTATCCTACAAATGTTACCAATAATTCAACGGAATCGGCAGGCAATGTCAAGGTGTAAAAACCATAATTGTTGGAAACCGCACCCACCTTTAGTTTAGGGGCATAAACATTCACTCCGGGCAAACTTTCCTTGCTGCCCTTTTCACCAATATAACCTGAAATGGTATGTTTTTGAATGGTTTGCGCTTCAACAAAGAAGGAAAAAAAAAGAAGAAGACAAAAGAATATAAAATGGTATTTGTTGTTTTTCATTTTTGATAATTTATCTTTGGTAAATCCTCGTAGGCAAATCTTTTGCAATTGGATATTTAATTATGGATATCTAAAGATATGAATTTTATTTTTTTTTGATATTAATTTTAAAATTATTGCAATAACTCATACTTTTATGAAATATTGTACAAGATGAAAATCCTAATAAAAAATATCAAACAGTTAGTTCAGGTTGAAGAAAGTCCTAAGTTAAAAGTGGCTGGGAATGAGATGAAAAACCTTCCTTGTTTAGATGATGCCTGGCTGGCTATTGAAAATGATAAAATTGTCGGTTTCGGTAAAATGCAGGATTGGGAGGGTATAACCGACTGGACTGATTTAACCATTATTGATGCAACCGATAAATTAGTGCTGCCATGCTGGTGCGATAGTCATACACATATTGTTTATGCAGGAAGCCGAGAGGGAGAATTCGTTGATCGTATCAATGGGCTTACCTATGAAGAGATTTTTCAAAGAGGAGGAGGGATTTTAAATTCTGCAAAAAAATTGCAGGAGGCATCCGAAGATGAATTGCTTGAAAGTGCTTTGCAGAGATTAAGCGAAATAATGCTTCAAGGTACTGGTGCTGTTGAAATAAAAAGCGGTTATGGTTTAAGCGTTGAATCTGAATTAAAAATGTTACGTGTAATTAAAAAATTGAAAACACGTTCACCACTTACTATCAAAGCTACCTTCCTTGGGGCACATGCTCTTCCTCTTGAATACAAAGATCGAAAAGCCGATTACATAAAATTACTAATCAATGAAATAATGCCTTTAATTGCAGATGAGCAATTAGCTGATTATTGCGATGTTTTTTGCGAACAAAATTATTTCACTAAAGAGGAAACTATTGAAATACTTAATGCAGGCAAAATGTATGGCATGACACCCAAAGTTCATGCAGAGCAATTAAGTAATTTTGGTGGTGTGTTGGCAGGCGTTGAAGTTGGCGCTATCAGTGTTGATCATTTGGAATTTGTAGGGGATAATGAAATTGCAGCATTACAAAATTCATCAACAATGGCAACCATTTTACCCGGTGCTGCTTTCTTTTTGAATCTGCCATTTCCACCTGCCCGTAAAATGATTGATGCAGGCTTGCCTTTGGCTATTGCCAGTGATTATAATCCGGGTAGTTGTCCGAGCGGGAATATGAATTTTATGATTTCTCTCTGTTGCATCCAATACAAAATGACGCCGGAAGAAACCATTAATGCTGCAACAATCAATTCAGCCTATGCAATGGGACTAAGTGAAACACACGGCAGTATTGCCATTGGGAAACAGGCAAATATATTTATTACAAAAGAAATCCCTAATTATTCATTTATTCCATACTCTTTTGGAAGCAACCTGATTGAAACAGTAATAATTAATGGAAAAATAATAGACTAAATTAACCACTAAGGCACGGAGAACACTGAGAAGCACTAAGACTTAGTGGGACTTTGTGAACTTAGTGTCTTAGTGGTAAATTAAAATATTTGTTAACAAAAAAATAAAAGCAATGAACCAATTAGTAGAGTGTGTACCTAACTTTTCAGAAGGAAACGACCTAAACATTATCAGACAAATCACCAACGAAATTGAATCGGTAGAAGGTGTTAAATTATTAAATGTAGATCCGGGAAAAGCTACTAACCGGACAGTTGTGACCTTTGTAGGTCATCCGGAAGCTGTTATTGAAGCGGCTTTTCTTGCTATTAAAAAGGCAGGTGAATTAATTGATATGAGCAAACACAAGGGAGAGCACCCACGTATGGGCGCTACAGATGTTTGTCCTCTAATTCCGATTGCCGGAATTTCAATGGAAGAAACAGCAGAATATGCTAAAAAATTAGGCGCAAGGGTGGGAGAGGAGCTCAATATTGCAGTGTATCTGTATGAAGCCGCTCAGGCAAATAAAGAGCGTAGTAATCTTTCTGTTATTCGTGGTGGAGAGTACGAAGGGTTCTTTAAAAAAATTAAATTGCCGGAATGGAAACCAGATTTTGGTAAGGCTGAACATTCGGTAAAATTTGGCTCTACCGTGATTGGTGCACGTGATTTTTTAGTTGCTTACAATATTAATTTAAATACTACATCTACCAGGAGAGCTAATTCTATTGCTTTTGATGTGCGGGAAGCTGGCAGGGTAAAACGCGAAGGAAATAACGTCACCGGAAAAATTGTTAACGATGAAAAAGGAAATCCTGTTAACATTCCCGGTTCGCTAAAATCAGTAAAAGCAATTGGTTGGTTTATTGAAGAATATGGCATTGCTCAAATTTCAATGAATTTGACCAACATCAATATAACACCTGTTCATATTGCTTTTGACGAAGTATGTAAAAAAGCGAATGAGCGTGGAATCAGGGTGACGGGTTCGGAGTTAATCGGGTTGGTTCCCTTGAAATCTATGTTAGATGCAGGTAAATATTTTTTGGAAAAACAAAATCGTTCTACGGGAGTTTCGGAAAAAGAATTAATCAAAATTGCGGTAAAGTCGCTTGGCTTGAATGAATTAGCGCCTTTCAAACCGGAGGAGCGTATCATCGAATATTTATTAAAAGATGAATCTCAATCCCGGTTAATAAAGATGAATCTTACTGAATTTGCAAATGAAACGGCAAGCGAAAGTCCAGCGCCAGGTGGAGGTTCTATTTCTGCTTATGTTGCTACTCTTGGAATTTCTTTAGGGGCAATGGTGGCTAATCTTTCATCTCACAAGCCAGGTTGGGACGAGCGTTGGAAAGAATTTTCAGATTGGGCCGAAAAAGGGCAATATTATAAGAATGAATTATTGAGGCTTGTGGATGAGGATACCAATGCATTTAATAAAATTATGGTCGCATTCGGTATGCCTAAATCTAATGATGAGGAAAAGAAAGCACGAACCCAAGCTATACAGGATGCTACTAAATATGCTACTGAAATCCCGTTAAAGGTCATGGAACTGGCAGGGGCATCAATGGAAATAATAAAAAAAATGATTGAGATCGGGAACCCAAACTCAATCACAGACGCAGGTGTTGGCGCATTATGCGTACGGTCAGCCGTGATGGGAGCGTATTTAAATGTAAAAATTAATGCGAAAGGTCTGGCAGATAAAGACTTGGCAGCGCAACTTATTGCGAAAGCGAACGTAATAGTGGATAAAACACAACAATTTGAAACAGAAATATTGAAGATTGTTGAAAGTAAAATGTAATTATGAGCTTTTTCCAAATAATAAGTATAACTATTCGGAAACACCCAACGTTCCGGAGGTTATATTTTTCGTTCTTTTTTCGGCTCATAATGCTTGATTTTAAAAAGAATTTATTACTCCTTATTTTTTGGGCATTATTATTTGGTATGATCACCAATAAGGTGGCGCCCAATTATGGAACTGCTTACCTTTTTCTCGGCCCCGAATATTTTAATAGAATAAGTTTTCTGTCCTATTTTATAGTTGGCTTCTCATGTGGCGGTTTTATTATGGCTTATAATATTGCGAGCTTTATTAAGAATGCCTATCGTTTCCCTTTTTTAGCTTCGCTTCGCTATCCTTTTATGAAGTTCTGTTTGAATAATTTTGCCATTCCTGTCATATTTATAACCCTTTATTGTTTTCAAATATTCTTTTTCCTAAAAGGGGAAGGCATTATGTCGACACCTAAAATATTGTTGATGATACTTGCTTTTTTAACCGGACTAGGATTTCTTCTTTTTCTTGCCTTTTCTTATTTCTTCAAAAGCAATAAAGATATTTTCAAACTTTATGGAATTCAGCAGAAATTAGAAATGCCGTATAAGGCTGAGAAGAAACCGATTACAGGAGAGCGCAACCCCCGGTTGGTAAAAGAATCAAGAGACTGGTATGTTGAAACCTACTTTAGTACTCCAACCAAAATACGCTTAGTTCGATCGGTGCAACATTATAAAAAAGAAATGTTGAAAGAAGTAATTAAGCAAAATCACCATGTTGCTTTTATTTTCCAGATGATTGCGATAGTTACTCTGCTTGTATTAGGGGCTTTTGGTGAAATTAATGCCTTTGAAATACCTGCAGGAGCCAGTGTTTTTCTGCTTTTTGCTATATTTTGTATGCTATTCAGTTCGTTTTACAGATGGTGGGGAGGCTGGTCAATCCCTGTATTTATCCTTTGTTTAGTAATAGTTAATTATTTACATAAAAGTGATTTATTAACAGTTGATCGTGCTTATGGATTAAATTACAACACGGTAAAAGCTGATTACAATTATGCCAATTTTAAAAAAGCTGACAAGAGTTATGATTTGTTTGATAAGGACATCGCAGAAATGCTGGGTATTTTAAATAAATGGAAAGCTAAAAATACTTCATTAAGCGAACCACTCAAAAAGCCTAAACTTGTATTCATTAATACCAGTGGGGGAGGGCTGCGATCCTCTTTATGGACATTTTACACGCTTCAATATGTTGATAGTTTATTGAGCGGGAAACTGCTGGAGCAAACTCAGTTAATTACTGGATCGTCTGGTGGAATGGTCGGAGTGGGTTATTTACGGGAGTTATATCTTCAAAAACAACAGCATAAAATTCCAAGTTATTACAGCAACCAATATTTAACAAACATATCCAAAGATATATTAAATCCAATTGCATTTAAAGTAGCGACCAGCGAATGGTTGTTTCCATTGCAAAGCTTCACTCTTGATGGTAACAAATATCCCAAAGACAGAGCCTATGCATTTGAAAATAGGTTAGAAGAAAATACGAATAATGCCTTCTCTAAGCGGTTATCCGATTATAAGATACCAGAGG
The DNA here is from genome assembly GCA_036170695.1 of Bacteroidia bacterium. Taxonomy (GTDB): domain Bacteria; phylum Bacteroidota; class Bacteroidia; order 2-12-FULL-35-15; family 2-12-FULL-35-15; genus 2-12-FULL-35-15. The sequence goes on along the minus strand of JAVHPR010000159.1, from coordinate 1,725 downwards.
CTAATTCAACTATTCCAATGATGATATTCTCTCCTTCAATAGTAAATGATGGAAGAAAGCTGATTATATCTTCGCAATACGTTTCGTTCCTGACACAAAATCTAAGAACAAATAAAACCTCTTACAATAAACTCTATGATGCGATTGAATATTCTCGTTTTTTTGAACAACAGGATGCTTCTAAGACCTTATTCAGCTCCGTTTTGCGCATGAGTGCAACTTTTCCATATATTTCTCCTGTAGTATCTTTGCCTAGCGAACCGCGCATTGAGATAATGGATGCAGGTTTGAGGGATAATATCGGTTTGGAAACCACCTTGCGATTTATTAAAATATTTAATGATTGGATTGCGGAAAATACAAGCGGTATAGTAATTATTCAGCTGCGTGATAAATATAAAAATGGTCCTATTGAAGATAATCCTCCTCAAACATTGATGCAAACTTTAGGCAGACCAATGGGAAGCTTTTACGGCAACTTGTTTGATGTGCAGGACTTTAATCAGAATGCCCTTATACAAATGGCAGATTATTGGTCAAGCTCAAAAATTGAATTCATCGATTTGCAATTAAGAAACGAAAAAACCGATCATATTTCTTTAAGCTGGCATCTGACCAATAAAGAGAAAAAGAAAATATTGGCATCTATTTATCTTCCGGAAAACCAGACGGCGATTAGGCGCATTGTGGAACTTCTAAAATAAATAAGTTTCAGATTTGTATTTGTACATACCTGAAACTCTAAGTGATTTCCTCAAATGGTAGCTATTGGCTCAAATCCTTAATTTAATACGAATTCAAAATGTCCGATGTTTTTTGATTTACGTATGCTTAGTGACTTGGAGTAGTTTAGAATGGTATTGATGACATTTTTTGATGGTTCGTAAGGGAATTCATTCGTGTTATCAACCGATTCTTTTGTTTTTGAGTTAAACGGCACTATAATTTTTTTTGTAGAGATTTTATTCATTCAATTTAATTTTTGGTTAGTATGTATATAAAACGAAGGTATATTTTAAATATTGTATCGTTGTAAAATAAAAATATCCCGACAATTTTTTTGTCGGGATATTTCTATTTTACATTATCCATTTATTAATGCGAATCAAGGTTGAATTTCCTCAAATCGTGTGTTGTCACCCTGAGCCTGTCGAAGGGTTTGCGATGGCTTGCCCACATACTTCGACAAGCTCTGTAAGACTTTCGCACACACATTTATTTCTACCATTGATTCCCGTTAATACGTAACCACTATTTCTTTTTCTTCAATCATTTTACGAAGGTTAATCAGGGCATATCTCATACGCCCCAAAGCTGTATTAATACTAACGTTTGTCTGGTCTGATATTTCTTTGAAGCTCATATCATAATAATGACGCATCATTAAAACTTCACGCTGTTCGGAAGGTAGAGATTCAACCAGTTTCCGAAGATCCTTCCTGATTTGACCCTGGATTATCTCCTGTTCAACAGTACGATCGTGTTGCCCCAGCACACTAAAAATATCAAAAGATTCACCGTCATCATTTACGCCACCACTGATGGTTGACATACGTTTATCCTGTCGGAAGCTATCAATGATTAAATTATGAGCAATCCTGAGCACCCAGGGCAAAAACTTGCCTTCTTCATTATAGTGTCCCTTTTTAAGGGTATTAATCACTTTTATGAAGGTATCCTGAAAAATATCTTCAGCTAATGCTTTATCCTTTACGGTATGCATTA
>JAVHPR010000158.1:0-4210 GCA_036170695.1 Bacteroidia bacterium | reverse complement strand
GAAACAAGTTCAGCATGACTTTAGGATATTTCACGATTGACATGACACTAGTATTGTTATTTTGTTTCGACATAAAATTTACCTTGCCACAAATCTTTTTCAAGAAGTTTGTTATCAATTTTATTTACAATCTCAAAGTTTTTAATGCCTCCCCAGTTGGGTGCAATTAAAAGGTGTTTGGGTGATTCACTTATAAAACGTTCAATAATAATATCGGGGCGAAGGAGCGAAACAAAATCCACAACTAATTCAATATATTGCTCCAGATCTAAAAGGTTGAATTGTTCCGGTTGTTCTTTGTATTGAATTGCCATTGTGGTGTGTTTGACAATTTGCAACTGGTGAATTTTAAGCGTATTTATGGGAAGCTTTGATAATTCGAGTGCATGATTCAGCATTTCTTCTTTGCTTTCTCCCGGCAAATTTAAAATCATATGCGCACCAAGGTAGAATCCTTTATTCTGAGCCAAAGTGTATGCAGCCTTAGTTTCTTCAAAAGTATGACACCTGTTAATTAACTTTAAAGTCCTGTTAAGTGTACTTTCAACACCAAATTCGAGGGAAACAAAATATTTTTTTGAAATTTCAGAAAGCATTTCAACAATTTCCTCATTGATACAATCCGGCCTGGTGCCAATTACAATGCCAATTACATTTGGGAAATTAACAGCTTCCAGATACATGTTTTTTAATACATCTATCGTAGCGTAAGTATTTGTGTAGGACTGGAAATAGGCAAGATACTTTTGCGCTTTATACTTTTTTGAAAAAAATAAAATGCCTTCTTCCAACTGTTGCGACACGGTTTTTATCGGCTTGCAATAATCCGGACTAAATGTATTATTATTACAATAAGTGCATCCGCCAATTCCTTTTGTGCCGTCCCTATTGGGGCAGGTGAAACCTGTGTTTAATGAGATTTTTTGAACACGCTGATCGAACTTCCTTTTTATGAATGAGGTATAATCATTATAACGTTTAGTACTAATTAAGCCCTTCAATGGTGATGAAGTGCCATTCTGAAAGTTTTCCTTCATTTGGCAAAGGTATCGGTTGCCCTTCCCATGGGGAGGGTTGTGGTTGGCTTTATTAACGCTTTCAGGAGCATATTTCCGGCCTCATTCAAATCTTTTCCAAAAGAAATTATACCTTCTTCATGTCCTGCCATCACAAGCATTTTTGATTTTTTCAAATTTGTTTCCTTGAACAATCGTATTATTTCCTTCGCCATTGCAGGGGTTCCATATTCAACATCTTTATTGGTTGTAGGAATTTTATTCATCAGTTTTTTCCACAAATCCAAATTGTGAATATGTATTACTGCGTTAATGCTTTTGTCATATTCGTATAGCACAGCATGAGTCAGTGACTCAGAGGAAGCAATGATAGGGCCAACAGCAGTTAAAGAGTTTTTTTCTAAATCAGATTCAATAACTTTTGTATAATGTTTGTTTGTTAGTTTCTTTAATTTTCCGGTAGTCGATCCTGTGATGATAAATTGATTCTCGCGGAAGCGAATGCTCATATTGCCATACCCTATGCCATTTTCATAGACTCCTATAAATCCCAAATCAAACATTTTATCCCGCCATAAATTCAACTCAGCTAATATGTCAGTATCCAAAGGATCCTCTTTTACCCAATTGCAATTAAATTTTATGACGCCTGTATCTTTCATTCTAAACGTTTTTCGGAAATAATTTTAAAATTGCTGGTTCATTTGCTGTACAAATACCCCGTTCAGTGATCAAGCCAGAAATGAGCCTGGAAGGCGTTACATCAAAACCATAATTAATTGCAGGACTATTTAGAGGGGTAACCAAAATTGTTTTCAACTCTCCTTCACATAAACCCTGCATATATTTTACTTCATCCGAATTACGCTGTTCGATTTCAATTTCTTTTATTCCATCTGCAATATTCCAATCGAAGGTGGATGAAGGTAAAGCCACATAAAAAGGTATTTTATTGTCAAAAGCCGCCAATGCTTTTAAATAAGTGCCAATTTTATTTGCTACATCTCCGGCTCTGGTAACTCTGTCGGCACCCGTTATGACCATGTCTACCAATCCATGCTGCATCAGATGACCGCCGGTATTGTCGGCGATAACAGTATGTGGTATTCCCTGCTGGAGCAATTCCCATGCGGTTAAACTTGCTCCTTGATTACGCGGGCGGGTTTCATCTACCCAAATATGTACTTTTATTCCCCGTTTATGCGCTTCGTAAATAGGAGCAGTTGCAGATCCAAAGTCGACAAAGGCAAGCCATCCGGCATTACAATGTGTTAAAACATTTACTGCTTCACCATTCTTGTTTTTACTTATTTGCTCGATAATACTCACACCATGTTCACCTATTCTTTTACAAAACAGAGCATCTTCCTCCGCAATTTGTTTAGCGGTTTCTTTTGCTATTGCAATCTTTTCATCTGTTAATTTTCCTTTAGCAATAGCTAGCAATTGCCTGTTAACAGCCCATTCCAAATTAACAGCGGTAGGCCGGGTCGATTTTAATTTATTCGCCAATAGAGAAAGATGTTCATCAAAAGGTTTTTTATCTCTCGATTCCATTGCCGCCAGATACATTCCATAACCTGCCGTAGCACCAATGAGTCCGGCACCTCTGACGTGCATATCAACAATAGCAATTGCAACTTCATTTACAGAAGTTAAATTTTCAATCACAAATTTATGTGGCAAAAATCGTTGATCTATAACACTTATAATAGTGTCATTTTTTTCATCCAACCAAATTGTTCTGTAACTTTTTCCTTCAACCTTCATAAAAAATCAGATACTCTTAATGCGAATTACTAAAACATGTTAACCTCAAACTACACGCTAAATTTAAGCAATCTTATTTATTTTATCTTTTTTATTTTTACAAATTTGTATAATTCCACCCACATCACACCAATAAAAGCGGAAGCCAGACAAAGGAATAAGTCTGATAGTTTTAGTTTTTCAAATTGAAAAACAGTCTGAATCGGATGAAAGTATATGGAGAGATAAAGAATAATCAATGAAAGTATTAGGATTATCGGTATCAGGTTATTTTTGTAGCGGATAGTCGTGAAAATTGAATATTTAAACGAACGGTTAACAAGAGTAAGAAACAAATTACTAAAGATAAGTGTGGCATAAATAATGGTGCGAACATAAGTTTCATTGTTGTTGTTTGCCATAAAATAATAACCCAGACTCAAACAGGCCAATGTAATAATTAATCCTTGAAAGATGCTCAGGGATAATTCGCGGAACGAAAAAAATGATGAACTCATTTTTCGGGGCTGCTTTAGCATAGAATCTGCCTCGATAGGTTCTTTCTCAAAAATGATTGAACACGTAGGTCCCATAATTAGTTCAAGAAAAATTACGTGGATGGGCGAAAAGAAGTCAGTAAATTTCCAGAAAGCCAGTAGTGGAATGGTTACAATAAGTATAATGGGAATATGAATAGAAATGATGTATTGAATTGCTTTTTTCAAATTTTCATAAATACGCCTTCCAAGGGCAACTGCGTCTACCATATGCGATAAATCATCATCCACCAAAATAAGGGCGGAAGCTTTTTTTGCAAGCTCGCTTCCCCGCATGCCCATGGCAATTCCAATATGGGCAGCTTTAAGTGCCGGTCCGTCATTAACCCCGTCACCGGTCATTGCCACCACTTCTCCATTTGCTTTTAATGCTTCAATCACTTTTAATTTTGCTTCAGGAAACATACGTGCAAATATGTTTACATCAATCACTTTTTTACAAAGCAGCTGTTCATTCATCTTCATCACTTCATCACCGGTTAATACATTTAAACTGTTTTTTAAGTGAACTTGATTAGCTATGGCAACCGCTGTTTCGGAATAATCGCCGGTTATCATTTTTACTTTGATTCCCGCTTCGTAAAATTGCTCCAGAATCTTTATAATATTTTTCTTTGGAGGATCATAGAAAGCAACTAATCCTGAAAAATCAAATTTTAAATCATGTTGCGATGCCGGAAGGCTCTTCACATCATGATCTGATTTTGCAACAGCCAGCACACGAAACCCTTTAGAAGCAAATATTTTTGCTTTGTTTTGAATTTCCTTTTTTTGCTCCACAGATAATTTTGACAGATTCAGTACCCCCTCAACACTTCCTTTACATGCAATTATATTAATTGCTTATCTGCTTTAGACATGTAAAAAAATAGTATCTTAGCTCCTTAT
>JAVHPR010000157.1:0-19177 GCA_036170695.1 Bacteroidia bacterium | reverse complement strand
CAAATATACAAGTTTTTTTTATATGTCGCCTATCCTATGAAGTTATTAGTAAAATAAGTTAAAGAGAGCATCTTTGTTTATCGGATAAATAAATTCATAGTGTTATTTAAATTTGCTTTGCCGTGTTGTATATATTCCGACTGTTGTGAAGGAATTTTTTTCATTACTAGAACGATGTCTCGGTAAACCTCAACATGACATTGCGTCTGTATATAATTAACTCAACACTATTTAAATTATGAAGAATATGAAAATTCATTCTGCTAAAATTTTATTCTGATGAGAAATCTCTCTATTGTAAAATGGTTCAATAATTTTTCCATTATAAAAAAGCAATATATTGTTGCTGCTGTTGTTGCAATAATGGCCATTACGCAACTTCTGGCATTTATGATCCCCCTCAATACATTATCGGCAATCAGAGCTTTTACTGCTGGGGAAGGGAAATGGTCAAAATCACAGAAAGATGCCATCTATAACCTGACTTTATATTGCTATAAGCATGATGAAAAAAAACCTTACGATGAAGAGCACTATATCGCTTTTCAGAATTACCTGAAAGTTCCTTTGGGTGGCCATAAGGCGCTTATTGAACTCACTAAAAGAAAACCGGATCTTGCTTTGGCTCGTCAGGGCTTTTTGGAAGGTGGTAATCAGCCCGAAGATATTGAAGGTATGATAAATTTGTTTTCAAGGTTTCCTAATATTTCATTCGTCAAAAAAGCGACATCTATCTGGACGGAGGGTGATTCTGTTTTGGAAAAAATAATAAGGATCGGAGAAAATCTCCAAGCGGAAATAAATTCAGACTCTCCCTCGCAAAAAAAGATTGATAGCCTGTCTTCTGAAATCTATCCACTTAATCTTAGACTTACTAAACTTGAAAATCAATTTTCGGAGACAATTGGTGAAGGAGCACATTGGGTGACTAAAGAGCTCTATTATATATTTATTGGCATTACACTTGTTTTTGGTTCATACATACTATTATTTATCATTTACCTTAACAGAACAGTTAAAAAAGATTTGGATGAATTGAATAATGCTGCTTTAGCAGTGACGCAAGGAAATTATAGCGTGAGAGCAAAAGTGTATTCACAAAACGAAATTGGTGTTGTTGCAGGCTCCGTGAATAGTATGACAGATAAATTGGAGGAGCAGATTCAGAGGGTAAAAAAATCGGAAGAGGTTGCCATGAAAAGTGAAGCACAATTCAGAAATCTCTATGATAACACTTCAGAATTGATTCACAGTGTGCGAATATCTGATCAGAAAATTTTATATGCAAATCCTGCATGGCTCAAAACACTTGAATACAGTGAAGAAGAGGTCAGAAATCTCTCCATTGCAAATATTATTAATCCCGACGACATTAATAATTTCAATTTACAGTATCAAAAAATAAGTAGCTGTGAAAACATAGGTTTCCTGGAAGAGACTTTGATAAGCAAGAGTGGGAAAAAGATTTTTGTTGAGGGATCAATCGTTTGTAATTTGCAGGATGGGATTCCACACTCCACACAGGCAATCTTCAGAAACGTAACGCAAAGTAAAATAGCGGAAGAAAAACAGGCGAGACTTGCCACCATTGTTGATTACTCCGATGATGCTATTATGAGCCTTTTAACAGACGGAACCATTACTAGCTGGAATGCAGGAGCAGAAAAACTCTTTGGTTATTCTGAAAAAGAAATAGTTGGTAAGACTATTTATCTACTAAACCCTCCTCATGATGGGAAAGAGGCTCGGCAACTTTTAGAAAATATAAAAGAAGGAAAGAGGGTTCAACATTACGAAACATTACGAACGAGAAAGGATGGCACCGTCATTCAGGTTGATATTTCCATGTCTCCCATAAAAGACAAGTCGGGGAAGATTGCAGGTGTTTCTAAAATAGTCCATGATATCAGTGAGCGTATCAAGATATCTGAAGAATTGAAACAAAAGAATAATTTTTTAAATGCTATTTTGGAAAACAGCCCAGCAATGATTTTTTTAAAAAATGCAAAGGATCTGAAGTTTGTTTATTTCAGTAGAGCAGGCGAAGAGCTCTTGGGGTATAAAAAAGAAGAACTATTGGGAAAATGCGATTATGATTTTTTTCCAAAAGAACAGGCTGATTTTTTTACTTCCAAAGACAGGGAAGTTATCAGTAAAAATGAGATGCTAGAAATTCCTGAAGAGGTTGTTGATACAAAAAAGGGAAAGCGCTGGTTACATACTAGAAAAATTGTTATTAATAATGAATCCGGAGTTCCACTTTTTCTATTAGGTGTGTCAATGGATATTACGGACCGAAAAAAATCAGAAGATAAATTCAGGGGATTACTGGAATCTACACCGGATGGCATTATATTGGTTGACATAAAGGGAATCATTCAATTAGTGAATAAACCTGCTGAAGAAATGTTTGGTTACAATAGTGGTGAACTTATCGGAAAAGAATTGGTAATATTAATTCCTCCCCGTTTCAAAGAAGGTCATAAGTCACAGGTTAAAGGTTTCTTCTCTAATCCAAGTATCAGGTCAATGAGAGATAGGAGGCAGTGGAATCTAGTCGGATTGCATAAGGATGGGACAGAAGTGCCCTTAGAAATCAGTCTGGGTCCGATAGAAACTTCAGATGGCTTATTAGTATCCGCCATAATACGTGATGTTACAGAGCAGAGAAAAGCAGAAGCTTTAGCAATTTGGATGGCAGACGAAAAAATTAAAGTTCAAATAGAGAAAGAAAAAGCCATAGAATCAAATAAACTGAAGGATCGTTTTCTCGCCAATATGAGTCATGAAATTCGAACTCCCATGAATGCCATCATAGGTTTTGCAGATATGTTAACAAAAAAAAATCTGGGAGGAGTAGAAATGGAATACGTTTCAACAATAAAAGTGGCTGGTGAAAATTTGTTGAACATTATCAATGATATTCTTGATATGTCCAAGATAGAAGCAGGGATGATGAGCTTTGAAGATCATCCATTTTATCTGAAGGAAATTATAAGACCAGTTTATGCATTGCAGCTACTGAAGGCTATCGAAAAAAGACTTGAATTGTCATTCATCAGCGACGATGATGTTCCGGATAATTTAATCGGTGATCCCGGTCGTCTTATACAAATCATCAACAACATAGTTGGTAACTCCATTAAGTTCACGGTAAAAGGAAAGGTGCAGCTGACCATAAAGGCCAGGGAGTTGGATGATGAAAATACCTTATTGGAATTTTCTATAACTGATACGGGAATTGGAATAAAAAAGGAAAAAATGGAACATATATTTGAGCGATTCTGGCAAGCGGATTCTGATATTTCTAGAAAATACGGCGGTACGGGACTTGGCTTGAATATCGCAAAACAATTGATTGAACTTCAGGGCGGCACTTTATCCTTCAAAAGTGAGTTCAATGTGGGCTCGGTATTTACCTTTTGGATTCCCTACAAAAAATCAAAACAGACTCAGCCAACAGTTGTTGACATAAAGGAAAAGTATAATATGGAAGAACTGAGCATGCTAAAAATACTGCTGGTGGAGGATAATCTGCTGAATATAAAACTTATTTCAAGCTTATTTTCGGAAAAGAATTTACAGTTGCAGGTAGCCGAGAATGGAAGTGTGTGCATTGAAAAACTAAAGCAAAATAATGATTCACGAGGGCTCAACAGCAGTTTTGATATCATTCTGATGGACATAGAAATGCCAATAATGAATGGTTATGATACAGCAAAATATATCCGTAAAGAACTGAAGAGTGATATACCAATCATTGCGATGACAGCCAATGCAATGACAGGAGAAAGAGAAAGATGCCTGAGTTTTGGAATGGACGATTATATTTCAAAACCAATAAACGCAAAACTGCTTTTTGAAAAAATGTACAACATGACCCGTAAATTTGATTTAACCCTTAATACATGATACAATGATAAATACAAAGACAGAAACAATTGCTCAAAAGAATGGCAATGTACAAAATGTATGCAATTTCAATTACCTGATTGATGTGGTGGGTGGAAAAAAACATTTGATCAAAGATATGATGGATACATTTCTCCTACAGATTCCAGAAGAACTAAAATCAATTAATGATGCCGTTTTAAGAAATGAATTTCCCGCAATTAAGAGCCTTACTCATAAGTTAAAATCTTCCGTTTCCATAATGGGCATTACTGCTGTGCAGCCAATTATAGAAGAGATCCATAAATTGGCAGAAAAGGGAGCGGATATAGATAAAATAATAGAACTAAATAAGCAGCTTAATTTAATCTGCAAAATGGCGATGGACGAAGTTGAAAAGGAGCAGCTAAATTATGGATAATGATTGGAAAGAGTTTTCAATGCTACAAAATTAGTGCTGTACTGATATAGCCCTTTGCATTTGAATGTCATAATTTATGAAGTAATCGCACCATTCACTTCCGAAAAAAAAGACCACAAGCTAAATTCACTTATTGTGAATATCCAAGAAAGTAATTTCGATGCTATTTCATGTATTCCTTCGCATCTTCATTTCAAACAATAAATCCGGAAATCAAATTATACTATATCTTTGCTTTGAAATTCAATTTCTGATTTTATTAATCATTTGAATAACATTTAAACAATGAAAAAAATCTTTTTTTTTATGAGTTGCATACTATTTTCCTGTTCTACAAATCCTACCCATAAAGGAGTTTCCAATGAAGTTATTGATTTTGATAAGGAAGGTCATCGTGGCTGCCGTGGTTTAATGCCAGAAAACACCATTCCCGGCTTTAAAAAAGCAATTGATTTGGGCGTAACAACTCTTGAAATGGATGCTGTTATCACCAAAGATAAACAAGTTATTCTAAGTCATGAACCATTTTTTAATCACGAAATTACAACTAAGGCAGATGGGAGTTTTGTAGCTGAAAACGAAGAGAAATCTTTAAATATTTATGAGATGACGTATGAGCAAACACAGCAGTTTGATGTAGGATTGAAGCCTCATCCGCGTTTCCCTCAACAGCAAAAAATGCAGGCACACAAACCCAAATTAAGCGATGTTATTGATAGTGCAGAAGCCTATACAAAAGCAAAATCCTTGCCTCCGGTTCAATACAATATCGAGACAAAAAGCACAGCTCCAACCGATGATATTTATCATCCAAAACCGGAAGAATTTGTTGATCTGATTATGTCGGTAATAATAGAAAAGAAAATTGAAGCGCGTGTTATTATTCAATCGTTTGATATGCGCACACTGCAATATCTGCATAAAAAATACCCAACTATCAAAACAGCTTATTTATACGAGCCACCGTCTGATAAATCTTTTTCATCACGGTTGAAAGACCTGGGATTTACTCCTACAATTTACTCTCCTGATTATGAAACAGTAACAGCCGATCTTATTAAAGAATGCAAAAGCCTGGGCATTAAAGTCATCCCCTGGACAGTAAATGATGTTACGAAAATGAAGGAATTAAAAGGGATGGGAGTTGATGGAATTATCTGTGATTACCCTGATTTGTATGAACAATTGAAATAGGCAAATTGGCAATGTGGCAATTTATCAGTAGGCAATTATACAGTAGGCAAAAAAAATCAACAAAATTGCCTAATGCAAAATTGAAAAATTGGGTTTAAATTGCCTACTGCATAATTGTAAAATTGGTTTTATTTTGCCTATTGTTAAATTGTAAAATTGATATTATTATCTTTACCTCTTAAAATTAATTAATTAAATTTAAAACAGAACTATATGTCAGAATTTTTAGGCGAATTTATTGGAACTATGCTGTTAATCGTGTTTGGAGGTGGGGTTGTTGCCGGGGTAATATTAAAAGGGACAAAAGCCGAAAACTCAGGCTGGATAGTTATTACAAGTGGATGGGGCCTTGGAGTGGCTGTCGCTATTTATGCTGTGGGCAGTATAAGTGGAGCACACATTAATCCCGCTGTTACTATTTCCTTAGCTTGTGTTGGTGAATTCCCTTGGGAAAAAGTGCCCTTATATGTGTCAGGACAGCTATTGGGAGGTTTTTTCGGTGGCGTGATTGTTTGGCTGCACTATCTTCCACATTGGAAAGAAACTAAAGATCCCGGGACTCAACTTGCTGTTTTCTCCACAGGTCCTGCTATTCGTAAAACATGGGCTAACCTGTTGAGCGAAATTGTTGGAACATTTATTTTAATTTTCGGGATATTGACGATTGGTGCCAATACCTTTTCAGAAGGATTGAAACCATTGGCAGTGGCTGGTTTGATTGTTGCGATCGGTTTATCACTTGGCGGAACTACTGGTTATGCAATTAATCCTGCACGTGACCTGGGGCCCCGTATTGCTCATTTTGTTTTACCGATAATAGGGAAAGGCAAATCAGACTGGGGATATGCCTGGATTCCGGTTGTAGGTCCGATATTGGGCGGGTTGTTAGGTGCTTTGCTTTATAAAGCTTTATTTAAACAAGAAATTTACCCCTTATTATGGGTGATTGCCCCTGTTGTTGTGATTGTGGTAATACTTGCTGTTATTAAAGAAAACAAGGATGTTGCAAAGTAACAATAAACAATTTAACAATATTGCTTAAGCAATTGGGAAACACATTCCCCCTTGTGTGTTGACTGTGTGATGGTGAAGGGGGAAGCGATGGACAGTGTGTTGCAGGGGGATGTTTTTTGATTAGTAAATTAGTAAATATTCAATATTCGGAACTAATAATTTTAACTCATTCTATCCATGGAAAAAAAATATATTTTATCGATTGATCAGGGTACCACCAGCTCCCGTGCAATTCTTTTTAACAAGGCAGGTGAAGTAGTTCATATTTCACAAAAGGAGTTTACTCAGTTTTTCCCTAAACCGGGCTGGGTAGAGCATGATGCAATGGAAATTTGGGCTTCGGTTGAAGATGTTGTTAAAGAAACTTTATTGAAATATAATGCGGTGGATATTGCAGCTATCGGAATCACTAATCAGCGTGAAACCACAGTTGTCTGGGATAAAAATACAGGCATACCCGTTTATAATGCCATCGTATGGCAATCAAGGCAAACGGCTGATATTTGTGATGACTTGAAAAGTAAGGGCTTTAATGATACTGTTCGTAACAAAACAGGTTTATTGATTGATGCCTATTTTTCCGGCACTAAGTTAAAATGGATATTAGATAATGTTTCCGGGGCAAGAGAAAAAGCGAGGAATGGTGAATTATTATTCGGAACCATTGATACCTGGATTGTCTGGAAACTTAGCAGAGGTCAGGCACACGTTACTGATTTCAGCAATGCTTCACGTACGCTGATGTATAATATTTATGATTTGTGTTGGGATGTAGAATTGCTTAACATGTTAAACGTCCCTAAAGTGGTTCTTCCGAAAGTATGTTCATCATCAGAAGTTTATGGTTATGCCGAATTAAATAACATCAAAATTCCTATTTCAGGTATTGCAGGCGATCAGCAAGCTGCTTTATTCGGTCAGGCTTGTTTTAAGCCAGGTATGGCGAAAAACACATATGGAACCGGCTGTTTTATGCTGATGAATACGGGAGAAAAAGCTGTTCAATCGAATAACGGATTGCTTACAACTATTGCATGGGGAATAGACGGAAAAGTCGAATATGCCTTGGAAGGCAGCATTTTTGTTGCCGGTTCGGCGATACAATGGTTACGCGACGGACTTCAGTTTTTTAAAGAAGCATCAGATAGTGAATCACATGCAAAAAATGTTGTTTCTTCGGATGGAGTTTATGTTGTACCTGCCTTTGTTGGTTTAGGGACTCCTTATTGGGATAGTGAAGTACGGGGGGCTGTTTTCGGACTAACACGTGGAATAACCAAAGAACATCTTATCAGGGCTACATTAGAAGCAATTACATATCAGGTGAAAGATGTATTAATGGCAATGGAACAAGACTCGGGTATTGAGCTTAAAAGCCTGAGAGTAGACGGTGGTGCTGCACGCAACAATCTGTTGATGCAATTTCAGAGTGATATTTTGGAAGTCCCTGTTGACAGACCAGTTGTTAATGAAACAACAGCATTGGGTGCGGCATATCTTGCAGGACTTTCAACCGGTTTCTGGAAAAACCGTGAAGAGATAGCCACACAATGGCTTGTTGATAAAACATTTAAACCAAGCCTTGCTCCTGAAAAAGTACACGAGGTATATGAAGGATGGAAAACAGCTGTTAAGGCTGCAATTGCATTTAAACCAAAAAAGATTGTTGAGAAAATAAGTTGTTAATGCCAATCAAGAGTGGTAAATATATATTGTGCGTCGGTCATGCTGAGCCTGTCGAAGTATGCGGGCAAGGCATTGCACACCCTTCGACAGGCTCTGGGTGACAACGCACAAAAGGATCATCCTTTAACCTATTAACTATTAACTATTACCTATTAACTATTACCTATTAACTAATCAATAAATTATGAAATTCAAGTACCTTTCTGTCCTGCTTCTTATTATCTCTACACTTTTTGTAAAAGCGCAAAATTCTTCTACCTGGAGTTCCAGTGGAATTGTTTTATCTTCCGGTGGATATATCGCAACTTGCAATCACACCCTTCCACCGGGCTATCATTATGAAGTAGATGTTTATAATGGTGAAATTAAAACAACGTATTTGGGGGTTTTAGTAAAAGCTGATCCTACAAACGATTTGGCTATTATTAGAGTTGACAATCCATATTTTATTACCATCGGAACTGTTCCTTTTAGTTTTAAAATGATGGGAATTAAAAAGGATGAAAAAGTATTTGCTTTGGGATACCCACAATTAGAAAATAAAACAAGCAGTTTAAAATTAGTAGAAGGGCTCATGAGGTCTAAATCTGGCTATCCCAATGATATAAACTTATATAAGGTTTCATGTGCGCTTAGACCAGGGCAATCTGGCTCCCCTCTGTTTGATAATTTTGGAAACCTCATTGGAATTATGAATTCTGGTGATAATTTAGGGCTAAATGAGGGGTATGCGGTTAAAATTTCCTGCCTCAATAATTTATTGGATGTTATCCCTACTCCTCCCTCAATGCCTTTAAAAACGACAATATCGGCATTGTCTTTAACCGATAAAGTGGATGCTCTTACAAAGTTTATTGTTTCGATAAGGGAAAGTGATAAAGTAATCGTCGATACTGCAAAAGCAAAAAAAATGTTTGTGGGACAAACTTATGGGGGAGGTATAATATTTTATGTTGATGATAGCGGCGAACACGGCTTAATTGCTTCCGTCGATGATGGAGACAGCCAACGGACAGAATGGGGTTGTTATAATGCTCCTGTTGAAGATACTGAAGTAGGCGTTGGAACCGGACAGGAGAATACAAAAAAAATAATTGTCAGTTGCAGGACGGGTAATGCGAAAATAGCTGCACGTTTGTGTAATGAGTTTGTATCTGAGGGGTTTAGTGACTGGTTTTTACCATCTAAAGAAGAACTGAATTTATTGTATGAACAAAAAGAGATCATAGGTGGTTATGAGCATGGTTATTATTGGAGTTCTTCTGAGTTTGATCAGCACTTTGCATGGTATCAGCATTTCGATTTTGGATTTCAGGATTACCTTAATAAAGACTTTTTATATTTCTATCGTCCAATCAGGGCTTTTTAAAATAATCGTTGCCCCATTGTTTGGTACTTTTTAAATTTATAAATTAGGATATTACTGTTGTTTAATTATAAAAGACGCAATGTCATGTCGAGGTTTGACGAGACATCTTTTTTAAATGAAAAAGATTGATCCACGGAGTTTTCACTGAACTAATTGAATGTGTTCGGAATGTATACGATAAGTCAAAATAAATTTAAATTACATTTCTATTGAAATATTAAGCATCTCATGGAATTAATAAAAAAAAATCTTTTAAACGGTTTAAGTTTTATTGTTCTTACATTTTCCCTCCTATCCGGATTATCTGGTTGGACTTTTATAGGTAAAAGTGTTGCTCAAAACAATAATGTTGGTATAGGCACACTTAGTCCTGCTCCATCAGCTTTGCTTGATATTGATGGAAGTTCTGCAAATAACAAAGGACTTCTAATTCCACGTATGAATTCTGCTCAAAGGACAGCAATCCTTTCTCCGGCAAATAGTTTATTGGTATTTGATACTGATTCAGCATGTTTTTTTTATTATAACGCGGCAAACTCAAACTGGAAATCTTTATGTAATAATGGTTCCGGAGGGTCAGGAATAACTGGAACAACTGGTTTAACAGGATGTACAGGGGCAGCTGGAATCACAGGTAATATCGGAATAACTGGAGCTACAGGAACTGGTTTCGCCGGAGCAACGGGAAATACAGGTTCTGCAGGTAATGTTGGTTTCACAGGTTCAACTGGAGATGCAGGAAATACCGGTTCTTTTGGCTTTACCGGATCAACGGGCAACCCAGGATCAACCGGAGCTGATGGCGCATTAAATGCCTGGTCTCTTACCGGTAATACCAGCACTTTGGCGGGTACAAACTTCATCGGCACAACCGATGCTAATGATTGGGTTGTGAAAACAAACAATGCTGAAAGAATTAGAGTTCTTTCTACAAATGGACAGTTAATTGCAACAAATGGTACAGGTGTAAATCCTGGATACTCTTTTACTGGTTCGGGGGGTACAAATGGTATATTTTCATTGAATACAAATGAACTTGGCTTTAGTGCAGGTGGCACTGAAGTTTTTCGCGCAACAGCAAATACAAGAGTAGCCTTAGTTAATGGTGGTGATGGCGCACAGCCAGGATTAATTACAACTACATCAGCAAATACTGGGTTATTCTTAAATACTAATGTTGTTGGAATAGGGATTTCCGGTGCAGAAAAATTTAGGGTGCATTCTGATGGCAACGTGGGCATTGGAACAGCGGCTCCAACAGTAAAGATGCATATATACAATGCTGTAGATGGTATATTTACTGGTTTAGCAATTGATAATCGAAAAACTTATGGAGCTGGGACGGGTACAAATGAGATAAGCAGACTTATACTTTCTTTGACAGAAGTAGGTGCCCCAGATCCATTAACAAAAGTTATGGGATATATCAGCGCCGGGAGTGAAAGCGAAACAACATCAGCTGAGGGGTTTATGGCTCTTGGAACAAGGACAGCTGGAACTGAAACTGAAAAAGTCCGAATCACAAGCACAGGCAATGTCGGTATTGGAACAATCAGTCCAAATACGTTAAATGGAGTCTTATATGGTGCTGGTCGACTCCTTAATGTAATGAATACTAGTGATAATGCAACGTTGAACATAGAAGGAATGTATGCAGACCTGAGCCTTGTTGACATTGATGCCCCAATAAATGAAAAATGGATGATATTGCGCAATGAGAACAGTAAAACATCTTTTATAGCTCATAATGATAATGGAACTTCTAAGTTTTATATTATGTCTTTGAATCACAATACAGGTTATGTTGGCATAGGCACAACTTTACCTTCCGAAAAACTTGAAGTATGCGGCAATGTAAAAGTGGTAGGTACTATTTATGCAAATAGCAGTGACTTTACCGGTGGTATTACTTGTTCTTCTGATATTCGCTATAAGAAAGACATTACAACTTTACAAAATTCACTGACTAATATACTGAAAATTAAAGGCGTTAATTATTTTTGGAGGACAAATGAGTTTCCCGAAAAGAATTTTTTGAAAGACAAGCAAGTAGGATTTATTGCACAGGACTTAGAAAAAATTTATCCCGAAGTTGTTTTCACTGATAAGGATGGCTTTAAATCAGTTGATTATTCACGTCTCACGCCCATACTGGTTGAAGCAATAAAGGAATTAAATGCAAAAAGCGAAGCGCAGAATGATTCGCAACAAAAAATAATTACTCAGTTAAAGGAGGCAGTGGAAGAAATGAAAAAGGAAATAGAATTGTTAAAAAAAGAAACTAAAAAATAAATAGAACTGAGATCAGAGATTAAGAGCATTTAATATTTTTGAGAACTGAGTACAAAATATCAAACTCGAAATTCACCTATTATTACTCACTTAATAAACAAACAAATTGAATTCATTTTCAGCAAAAAACAGATCATCCATTATTAGCGAAATGAGTACCTCCTCTTTCGACCTGGTAGTAATAGGTGGCGGAGTTACAGGGGCAGGAATTGCATTAGATGCCTCAGCCAGAGGTTTGAAAGTGGCATTAATTGAAATGCAGGATTTTGCCGCAGGCACCTCCAGCCGCTCCACCAAACTTATTCACGGCGGATTGAGATATCTGAAACAACTGGAATTTAAACTGGTTGCTGAAGTTGGTAAAGAAAGGGCAATCGTTCATCAAAATGCGCCTCATCTTACCAAACCGGAACATTTACTTTTACCACTTGTGGAAGGTGGTTCATTGAACAAATTTACTGCCAGATTAGGCATGACAATTTATGAATTTCTGGCCGGAGTTAAAAAAGATGAAAAACACCGTGTTTTAAACAGGGAGCAAACCATTGCTGCTGAGCCTTTGCTGCGAAGAGATAACTTGTTGGGAGGTGTCCTTTTTTATGAATATCGTACTGATGATGCAAGACTGACCATCGAAATATTGAAAGAGGCTGTTAGTAGAGGAACGATTGCCCTTAACTACATGAAAGCGGTTTCTTTTGTTTATACTGACAAAAAAATTTCAGGAGTTATAGCCCGCGATCAATATGCTGAAAAAAACATTGAACTACGTACAAACTATGTTGTAAACGCTACAGGTCCATGGGTGGATGAGATTGATGATTTGGATAAACCACAGAATCAACATAAATTACATATTACTAAAGGTGTTCATATTGTTGTAAGTGGACAAAAACTTCCATTAAAACAATCTTCGTATTTCGACACCTTCGACAAGCGGATGATCTTTGTAATTCCTCGTGAAGGCAAAACATATATTGGCACAACGGATACTTTTTATGCCGGAGATATTGCAAATCCTCAAATAACTGCAGAAGATGTAACCTATCTTTTAAAATGTGTTAATGATATTTTCCCAACTGTTCATCTTGATGCAACAGATGTAGAATCAAGTTGGGCAGGCTTAAGACCGCTGATTCAAAAACCGGGAAAAGGCCCATCAGAAATTTCACGTAAAGATGAAATATTTGAATCTGATTCAGGGCTGATTACTATTGCCGGTGGTAAACTAACCGGTTACCGTAAAATGGCACAGCGAATAGTTGATCTCATCGGCAAAAAAATAAAATTGACAGGTGGAAAAAATATCCCTGAATGTTCAACTGAAAAGATGGAACTTTCAGGAGGTAAAGTGGGCGGTGCTGTTCAGTTTCCAGTTTTCGCAAAAAACAAACTCATTCGTGGCAAGGAACTTGGCTTAACTTTATCTGAAACAGAAATGCTGTTAGACCGCTATGGTTCTAATATCGATACTCTTTTTAGTATCATCGAAAAATTAAAAAAACAAGAGCAAATTCCTTTGCCGCTATTGCTTTGCGCCCAATTACATTATTGCATTGAACACGAAATGTGTTATACACCTTCCGATTTTTTTATTCGTCGTACAGGAGCTCTTTATTTTGATATTGAAACTGTAAAAATGTGGGAAACACCGCTGTTGGTCTATATGAAAAATATAATGGGCTGGGATGACCAGTTAACCGCCAAATTTGACTCCGAATTACAAAGGGCAAGCAAACAAACAGCTATTGCTGTTTAGGTAAAGATTACTTGGTGTTTATGTATTTTTCAAATCCATTCATCAAAGCTTTGTAAAATAGAATTCCCTGAATTTGATAACCCCGCCCACTAAAATGAACGCGATCTTTCGCCGAAAGCTTTGCTGTAAACCATTTAGCCATAGCACCATATCCACCCATTATTTCATACAAATCCCAATACGGCAAATTGTGCTGCAAGCAATAGTTAATAATTGTTATTCTGGCCTCTTTCATATCAGGATTTTTTACTCTCCCTCTACGGGATTTGCGGAACGAATCGCCCGGAGTTGTCAGTAAAATAGAGGCGTTGGGGCTTGCGTTTTTTATATTTGTAATTAATGTATCGATATGGTGATAGAATAAATTCTTATCAAAACCGGCGGAAAAGGCTTCGTTGGTGCCTAATGAAACAATTATCAAATCGGCATTCAGATACGACAACTGCTGCATAAAATACTTCGACATCAAGTAATGCCTGTATTCAGCACCATTTACACCAATCATATTATATAAAACACCGGAGGAATCATTTTCTAATAACATCCCATAGATGCGTGTGGTTTTTTGATTGAGTGAATCAGTATAATTGTTTCTCAGAATAATTTGAGAAATAGGTTTATCAAATTTTAATTCAGAAGCAAATGAATTAATTAAGGTATCTTTTGATTTGAAAAATCCTTTTTCACAATTTATTTCATCACAAATAGTAATATCATAATTATGCAGCCCCTTCTCCTGGAATAAAGTGAATTTTGTAAAGCTGTAACCGAGTCCCGGTTGGTCTTTCACGGTTAAATTAATTTCAGCAAACGATTTTGATGTTTCAATGGTAAACCCGCTGATGCCTATGGGCAGAGGCTTTTCAAAATGTACATTTCGTTTCGAATCCCAAATTGCATTACTTGTTGTTTTGTATGTTGTTGGTTCGTTGCTTTTTGCAATATGATATGGAAATACTAATCCTCTGCCGGCATTGCCAAATTTTAATTGTAATTTTTGTCGGATTGTTCCTGAAAAATGATCGGCTTGTAAATGGGAGTCACCAATGTGAACAATGTCCACGCGTCCTTTTTTAGTTTCCTGTAACTCATATAATTTTTTATAAAAAAAATGCAATGAGCTGCTGTCATTTTCTATTTTATTCAAATTTTCCTTAATGAAAGAAAACTGTTTGTAAGATAATGAATCAACGTTCTGAGCAAAAAAAGAGTCACCACAACCATCTGTAAAAGGAAGAGTAAATAAAATCAGGGCAATTAGAATTATTTTTTTCATTTAAATTTTTACTGTTTTTCGCTAACTAAACAAGGGGTAACTGTAGAAGCACTTTTATTGTTATATTCATTGTATTCTTTCATTAATTTATTGTATAATAATTTGCCTACTTTATGTGCTCCTTTAAAATTGAAATGCGCGTAGTCTTTGTTTGCATAGGTCGTGTCGCCTTCTACCCACTTCACCATTGATCCATTTCCACCCATTGCATCATATAAACTCCAGAAAGCAATTTTATTATTTCTCGCCATTCTTCTTTGTGTTTCAACTAAAATTGGAACACTTGGATCGGTTTCATAAATTCCATCATTACGGTAACTTTTATCACCCACACTAATTAATAAAATACTTGAATTTGGGAAACTTGCCTGTATATGTTTAATTACATTATTCATGCCTCTCTCGTACCACGAAAAGTCTGTAATCTTTGGATCCACAGCGTTTAAGCCATATTCTAAAACAATTAAATCATAATTCAAACAGGTATTGGTTCCAGCATAAACACTTTGTAAAACCTTAGTAATAGGCATTCCAGAGTTTCCCCGAAATGAAAAATTATCTACAAATACTCCGCTGTCACTTTCCATACTAAAGCCGAAGATATCAAGTGGTGTTTTACAATGGAAGGTTGCTTTAATTGTTTGGGATCCGTTATGATCATCAATAACTATTTGGTTAACGGTGTTTTCTCCATTAAGCGAATAGTTGGTATCATTAATTACGACATAGTTTTCCCCATTACTTTTTCCGTAAAGTAATTTAGTTTCATAAAATTTATTAATATGTTTTCTATTGACAGCACTATATTTTACCCAGCTTTCGCTCGCCGTGTTTGTAGTATCTTCAGAATTTATTGTGTTTGGCACAAACCCATAACCCGATATTCCTAACATGTGGTTTGCCGGTAGCTTTTCAAGAAGATTGTAGGTTGTCCAACCATCAAATGAATGAATAACAGAGCTTCTGAAACCTGCAACAATAGAAGTAATGGGCACAAATCCTACACCAAAACCGCCGAAAACATCTTGCATGCTGCTGCGTAAATCCTGTGAAATTAAATCGCCCTCAATCATTGAATCGCCAAAATAGGCTATACGTGTTTTGTTTTTTTGTTTTTTTGTTTTATTCAAGGCTTGGAAAAAATGTGACAATGCAGATGATGTATCGGTTATAAAATCAATACTATTAGAGGCATTTGTGAAAGAAGAATTTACTATTGTTTTGACAGAGTCCTTACAAAGGGAGGAATCATTTATAGTTGCGCAATTTGTTATGTCCTTTTTAGTGTTCTCTTTTATAAGTATTTCAGAGAGTAGTTCGGCATTTTTTGTTTCGAAACCCAATATTTTTATTTTAGTGTCGAATTGAGATGCAATAAGCAAAATAATGGTGACAGTAAGTACCATTGTAAAAGGTTGTGAATGCCTGTTCTTTTCTTTCATTGACGCAAAATTATATCGGACATAAAGATAACAATTGGATGTTAGATGCGCAGGTTATGCTTTAATTAAACAATATCGGAAATTCTATTTGCAAAAAAAACATTAATTTCACATCATTGCAAATATTAATTTTATGGAATTTTACAGATCCCTTTTTTTATCAGTTAAACTTATTTTATTGTTTTCGGCAAGCCTAATCATTTCTTCATGTGAAAATGGCAAGGATAAAAGTAGTTCGGCCCCTGTTCAATCATCGGCTCCAACTGAAACAAATGTTGTTTCACCTGCAACTGATGTTCCACGTTTTTCTTCGGGTAATATGGAAGTAAAAACATTTGAAGTCAAGGACAGCACCGGCAAATCAAAGGGTTGGGGATATGATATTTATATTGAAAGTAAAAAAACTATTCATCAGCCGATAATTCCTGCAATACCCGGAAACAACGCTTTCAAAACAGAAAGTGATGCCAGAAAAACCGGATTGTTTGCTATTGCAAAGATGATTAAGGAGGGCTCCTTACCAACTTTGCAAGTTAAGGAATTAGACAGTTTGGGAATATTAAAATAAAATTTCGCGAATGCAATTCTTTCCTGTTGAGTATTCTTCACTTTCTACAAAAGCCTTATTGCAATTACTTGAAAGTAATTATAACATTGGTACTAATTCATCCATCACCTTTTTGAAACGAGGGTTTAATGATACCTATTTAATTACAACAAAAAGGCATGGTGATAAAGGGCAATGGATAGAGCATTGTACAGACGAAGTAAATGCGGAGAAAAATGACGATAACACAAAAAGGTATATTCTGCGTATTTATAAACACAATTGGCGAAACATCGAAAGTATTGAAACCGAACTAAAATTATTAAATTATTTAAAAGAAAATAATAGTTCTGTCTCCTTTCCAATAAAAGATAATCATGGGGGATTTATTCAATCAATTCAGGCTCCGGAAGGCGTGAGATACGCGGTCCTGTTTTCATTTGCCGAAGGGAAGCAAATGCGGAAATTATCGGTGGAGCAATCATTTTTATTAGGTATTGAAACAGGTAAAATTCATTCGAGCACACGAAATAAATCATTCGGGTTAACTGCCCATAATTATGATATTGAAACACAATTTGAACTAACATTAGCCACTTTAAAGCCTTTGCTAATCAACCATCCCGAGCAATATGATTACCTTGTTCGACTCAAAGAAGATTTTATTAAACTATTTAAAAGTATTGATAAAAAGGAATTGAGAAAAGGTATTTGCCACGGTGATTTACAGGCAGAAAATTTTCATATCACTTCAGAAAATCAATTTACATTTTTTGATTTTGATTTTTTCGGCACAGGCTACTTAGTATATGACATAGGGGTTTTCGTGTGGTATGATCACAAGAATAAAACACCCGAAATTATTGATGCTTTTTTGAAAGGATATCAAACACAGGAAAAATTATCGAAAACAGAATTGAAACTAATCCCTTATTTCAGCACACTACGTGCTTTGTTTCAAATGACTTTGTATTGCACGATAAGTAATGGGAAATGTTTGCCTTTGTGGCCACCACAGCAGGTTGCAGATTTTGTAAAAAAAATCAGTAAATGGCAGGATGAACACAAACTCTCATTCTCCTAAACACCAACTTGTTCGCTAACAAACAGGGCAAGTTCATTAATATTCAAGTCTTTACCTTTTACAGTATATTGTGCCAGGTGGTAAATATCTGCACGCTTTTCCAATTGTCTATTGACGAAAGCGCGTAACTCAGGCTCTGTTTTGTTTTCAATCAGAGGTCGTTTGTCTTTTGCATTCAGCAATCGATTAACAAGGGCATCCACACTCATTTTAATGTAAACAGTAACTCCATTGTTATTCATCAACTCTATATTGTTATAATAACAAGGTGTTCCACCACCACAGGCAACAACCAAATTATCTTTCTCAAGCAATCTTTTCAATGTGTTGTGTTCCATTGCTCTGAATTCTTTTTCTCCTTTCGTGGAAAATATTTCAGGGATGCTTTGTTTGTAGTCGCTTTCAATGAGTTTATCCATATCGATAAAATCATAATTTAATTTTGCAGCAAGTTTTTCACCCACAGTGGATTTACCACTGCCCATGTAACCTATTAGAAAAAATTTCGCCATTAGTTCTGAAGTATTAGTATCTGTGAATCCTTAATTGGTTTACAATAATTTATGGAGATTAATTTATTTTTTTCAAAATAAAAATCAATATGGGCTTCATCAAAACTTAAACGTTTTTCTCCCCATTCGTGTTGTTCGGTCTCGTAAAGGAGCATACCTTTACTTTTAAATAATTCAATAACCCGTTTCTCTTTAAAATCAAAAATGGTTTGCCCCCACAATCGAGTTTCAATATTATCAATTTCTACACAATTAAACAATTGATTATTTTGATCATCAAAAAATAAGGTAAAACCATTTGCCCAATAATGCCATACTATCGTTTGGTATTCTTTAATGTCGTCAATTAATTGAATTTCCTCCGATTTTCCAAATATTTTTTCGGCATCATTCATTGAGGAGCCAAACAGAAGGTTAGAAAGTCCTATACCGGGCTTTATTTCTAATGGAAGAAACATCTTAAACTGGTTAATTTATAACGATTAGGAACACCAAAGACTGTTTTCTAAAACAATGTACAAAATATTCTATTACCTATTTGCTTTATTTCTTGAAGGCATACAATCGATAAAACGACATAGATATACAATAATAATATTTTTTTTCGAGATGTTGAACTAATTTGGACATATTTGAATAATTGCTTATCTGCTTTAGACATGCTGTCTTTTATTGTTTTGTAATTCCTGC
>JAVHPR010000156.1:0-4234 GCA_036170695.1 Bacteroidia bacterium | reverse complement strand
TCACGTATCTTTACTCACAACCATTTGTTAATTATTCACGCAACAAAGTCTTTATAAAACAGTAAAGAACCTTTATAGCCTGCGTAATACACCTTAACTTCATTCAGGTTTTTATTTTCTTCGATTCGTTTAAAAATATAGCGTTCGTTTGCTTCAAGTCGTTTTTCCCCATTGCTTATAGTATTTCCCTGGGATTTGTTGAAGATAATATAGTAGGGATATGCAAATATTATAATGATAATAAAAATAACTTTGAAACCTGAAATTGGATTTTCATTCATTTTAATATTTTGAAAAAGGAGAACCAAAGGATAAGCTGTAATTACAGCCAGGTATGGATAAATTGGCATGTCGTACCATTCCAATTTAGTGATAGATAGCGAAATAATTAATAAGTAAATGAAAATAAAAAGCAACATACTAAATACAATTTTTTTTTCGATACTATTTTTAGAGAAAAAGGTAAACATGGAGCCTGTTACAAATAAAACCGCCCAAATTGAAAAACGTGATCTGAATAAATTATCAATATAGAAGGATGCCGGTTCCTCATGGTTTCCTATAACACTAAAAAATCTTCCCGCATCACTAAAAAGCGTTTTCATTAAATAACCCGGTGTATCCAGTTCTCTTAGCAAGAATAATCCAATACCAACTGACAGAAACAATAGAAGCCCTGCCAGGAATGCCCGGTTCAAAATGAAATGTTTTAGTTTTTTTTGTTGAACAAGGATGATGAAATAAGCCGGAGTAAACAATAAGGCAGCAACCGTTTTTGTTGCGAAAGCCAAAGAGATAAAGAGGAAGAAAATAAAAATATCACGTTTTTTGCTGTGGAGAATATAGTTAATAAAACAAATATTGCTGACTAAAAGAAAAAATGTCAGGAGGGAGTCTGCATCCGCGGTACGGGCGGTATGAAAATTAATAAATCCTGAAGAAGTTAATAAAATCAGTGCGCTTAACCATGCCCAAACAAGGTTGACTTTTTTTGCGATGAATATGAAAAGTAGAACAATTGAAAAGCAAGCTGCAAATGCCGAAGTAAGGCGTAATGCAAGTTCATTGTAGCCAAATAGTTTTACGAAAATTAGTTGACACCAGATGGTTAACGGTGGTTTTGTGTTACAATAGTCAGGCAAATTATCAAAATACGCAGAAAAGAATTTACCGTTATGAATCATTTCATAGGTATTAACTGCAAACATTGATTCATCCCACCAGCGCATGTGGAAACTGCCGATTTTTACGAAAATAATAAAATAGATGAGTGCAATTAAAGCAAGAAGTTGATAAGAGAATTTCAGGTCTTTTTTAATCATGATTTACAGCATCTTAAAACCATCCGCCTCGTATATTTCACTTTCTGTTAATAATCCCGGATCAATCATATCAGCTTTGAAATGTGGGCGTAAGGCTCTGAGCCATCTTTTTGCACGTTCGGAAAGTTTAAAATCATCAGACATCAAACGGCCTCTCATCACCAGGATTCCTAAGTCCGCACCTTCATACAGGTAGCCATCTTTTTGAGTTATTTGCAGGAAAAATGCTTCATTATCACCTACAACAGACTGTCTGTGCGCATCCATTTTTTTAAATTTTATTCTGCCGTTTTTTTTCATCTCCCAGATACCGGATTCAGGGGCTTTGGTAACAAATTCTAATGTTTTCCAGGTATGTTTTATCACCAGCTGCCCCCAACTGTCCAAATTTTCAGCTTTTGCCCAACGATTGGTTAATTCATTAACATCAATTTCATAAGGAATCTCAAGCCATTCCAGCATATGGAATAAAAAAAGAGGGACATCGGTCATCGCAAATTTTGCATGATTGGTCAAGGAACTAACTCCTGAAATTCTGGGGTTTAATTCACCCAGATAAATCTCACCATTATCCTGATCAATTAAAAAATCAAGTTCGAAATATCCTTTATAACCTTCTTTGCGAAGCTGATCACCGAATAACTGTGTGTACTTCGTGGCTTTTTCCCGTATATCTGCATTAAAAGCATTTGGATAAATCTCATTTCCGCACCAACCGCCTTTGTAGGGGGTTAACTCCTTAAAGCCCACCAATTCAGTCATTAAGGGGGAAACCAAGGTTCCATGTTTTGTTACACATCCCTCTATTGCTGTTCCATAACAATTGATGCGTTTCATTATTTTAACTTCTTTCTCCTTAATTATTTCCTCTTTATGAAGTTCAAATTCCTGTTCATTAGAAATAAAAAATGTGGTATGCCCCGAATCTCCATAAGGGGTTTGAATTACAAGGCTTTTTCCTAATTTCTCAGATACTTTACACAAGTGATCATAACTTTCAACAGCCGAAAGCACATAAGGAACACAAGCTACTCCAGCCTTTTCGGCTACCCTGTTGGTGTTTACTTTATTGTCGAGAAATGCTCTCAAACTTGCCGAAGGAAAGCATACATCAAGCCCTAAAGCTTTTGCAATTTGTTCTGTTTTTTCATCAAACATCAGAAACAAAGCTTTCCCTAAATCACCATTAACACTTCTTGATTTTATGTAATTTATTACTTCCGGATGCAGCAATAAATAGTTGTTAATATCCTCAATGCTTTGGAATTCTTCATGAGGGATTTCTTCTTTCGGAGAAAATAAATTAGGGTGCAACCCCTCAAAAGAGTCGATATGACTGATATATTTGAAATTGTTTATCCATTCATCAATACCCAATAAATTAAAGTTGGTAGCACTTATAAAATAAATAGGTGTTTCATTCGACTTGAAAAATTGTTTTATTTCAGATAGTCCTTTTAATGTCTTTTGATTTTTTGTTGCCATGTGATTTAGTTGCCATTTGAAAATGTACCTCACCCCTTAATCCCCTCTCCAAGAGAGAGGGGGTAATAGGTGAACTGAGTAAATTGTTATTTGCTAATTTTTTTTTTTTCGTTTCGCCCCCTCGCCTTCGGAGAGGGGATTAAGGGGTGAGGTGTTAAAATGCATAGCCCCCATTGCAGAAATTGTGTTTTTACGATTAAGTGCTTCTTCGGTAAATACTTTCAATCCAAGCTCCACACGGTAGCCATGTATTTCTTTTACATCCAAAGCTATCATAAACCTGATAATTTCTTCACTTACAACCTGTCCCGGCACTAATATCGGGAAGCCCGGTGGATAAGGAATTACAAAAGAAGTGGAAACTAATTCCCTCTTTTTACTTAATTCATTTAAACATTGACTCAGAGGAACATAATCACACAAATCCTCTTCATACGCTAAGAAAAATGCCTCACGGATATTACCTCCCGGAACTCCTGGCGAAGCTTGAAATGATCGATGAAAGTAACTGAAATCAGGTAAAGGAGGAACATCATTTATTAATGATGAAATCTGTTTTATTGAAATTTCAGACTCTCTTTTATTTAATGAACGATTGCTTTCGTCCAGTTCATCGGCTATCTGCAATAATGCATTAATTAAAAAGGTAACACTGCCGCGTGTTGTGCCTATGTTTGTCATTAGCAAAACAGTATTCCGGGATGTTTTATTAACCTGGATATTGAAGCGATCCATAAGGTAGGTACTCTTAAACGCATCTCCTGTAATACCTGCCTTTCCTACTGAAAGCGTAATTTTTGTCGGATCCAAAACAAACTCATCTTTCTCCCATGATTCTTCCATGCGATCCCATCCGTCTTCAGCTGAATAATATTCACTTCGTCCAACTTCGCGATACTCTTTTGGAATAATATCTTTTACAGTAAGGACATGGAAATATTTATTTAATTTGGGATGAGTTTCAACAGTAGCCCGCAAAATCATTGCCATTTCTATGCTTTTTTCAACCAGTTCATAACCTTCTAATTCAGCTTGTCTGCGCCCTACATCCATAGATGCTAAAATTTGATAATTAGCCGAAGTGGTAGTATGAGTCATGTAAGATTCCTGGAAATTATCGGCTACCCTGCGACTATACTCTTCATCCCAAACATGTATCATTGATCCCTGGCGGAAACAGGAAAGTGTTTTATGCGTGCTTTGCGTTGCATATACCCTGATTTTTACCTTTGCCGGATCGGGCATCGAAGGTAATTCATTAGGTTTAAGCCCTGCAATATGTTCTTTATATTTGATTTGATACTCTTCGCTTCTGTATTTATGAAATAACTTTTGCGCCACAAACATCCCTGTGCGTTGCTTGTAGGTGGGGGTAAATCGTGCAAATGCAAACCATGCTTCATCCCATAAAAAAACCATATCCGGTT
>JAVHPR010000155.1:0-4238 GCA_036170695.1 Bacteroidia bacterium | reverse complement strand
AATTACAAAACAATAAAAGACAGCATGTCTAAAGCAGATAAGCAATTCAATTTATTAAAAACGTCCCTCAATTTTGTGGGACGTTTTTTGTAAATTATGGTTCTATAACTAATAGGGAGAGTTCTTTAAAATTTTACCTTTTTCGATTGGGAAGTGGATGAATGGAATAATGAAATTTATCAAATCGTGTGTTGTCACCCTGAGCATGTCGAAGGGGGTGCGATGGCTTGCCTGTATAATGCTGATTTCCGCAGATGTGAAAGCCCAGAATGGCGAAACTCTTTTCAGGCAGTATTGCGGTATTTGTCACACAATTGGTAATGGGCGATTAGTGGGACCCGATCTCAAAGGAATCACTTTCTTACGTTCGGAAGAATGGCTTTTGAAATGGACAAAGGATTCACAAGGGTTTATTAAAAGCGGAGACACTGCAGCAAAAAATATTTTCCTCCAGTTTAATAATATTATAATGCCAAATCCTCCCTTACAGGATGCAGATTTAAAAGCAGTTTTTTCATTCATAGCAAGCAAAGGACCACCATCGTCTGCAATAGCTGGAGCAAATGAAATTGTTGCGGAAAATTCGAAAAACAGCTCTGCTTATAAAATCATTTTTGGATGGAACAATCCCATTACTTATCTTTTTGTATTCATTTTATTAATAATATTCTTGTCGGTTCATACGGTTCAATTTGCAAGCCGGGTATTGAAAGAAGAAGATATTAAAACAACACACTTTATGCTAAACAATAATTTTGGCAGATTATTTAAATGGTTGACGACTTATCAAACGCATTTCGGAATCCAATTATTTATTATAATTTTGCTGGGAATTATAGGTGCTTTAGTAATAGTTTAATTTAACATAAAATCATAATGTTTTTTCAGAAAGAAAATTGCTCCGCTCTCGAAGCAAAAGAATGGGCTCAATACATTGCCTTTGCCCCTATTATGTTTCAGGCCGCACGCTCGCTCCGCAATCTTGGAATACTTGAAACGATTAAAAAAAAGAAAACCGGCGGACTTACTATAGATGAAGTGGCATCCGCATTAAATCTTCCAAAATATGGAGTAAGGGTATTGATGGAAGCGGGCTTAGGAATAGGATTGTTAATTTATAACGATGAGCATTATACCCTTACAAAAGCGGGTTTTTTAATTTTGTCCGACAGTATGACCATTGCAAACATGGATTTTACGCATGATGTATGTTACAAAGGGATGTTTAAACTGGAAGAGTCGGTAAAATCAGGAAAACCGGAAGGACTGGAAGTATTTGGAAAATGGAATACAGTTTACGAAGCTCTGGCGCATTTGCCTCAAGAGGTGCAGAAGAGTTGGTTTGCATTCGACCATTTTTATTCAGATACTTGTTTCTCTGAGGTTTTGCCAACGGTGTTTGGCGTTTCGCCCCAAAAACTTCTTGATATTGGTGGGAATACCGGTAAGTGGGCATTACAGTGTCTGAAATATTCTCCTGACGTTCATATTGGAATTGTTGATTTGCCAGGACAACTCAACGTTGCAAAAAAAAATTTACAGGATACAGAGTATGCAAACAGAGTTGCGTTTTATGAACGCAATGTGCTCCAGCCGGATAGCCAGTTACCAAATGGCTATGACGTAATTTGGATGAGCCAGTTTTTGGATTGTTTCTCCGAAGATCAGATTATTTCCATTCTAAAAAAATGTGGTGAAGCGATTGATAATAACGGACACTTGTTTATCCTGGAACCTTTTTGGGATAAACAGAAATATGAAGCGGCTGCATTTTCATTACAAATGACCTCTCTTTATTTTACAAATATTGCAAATGGCAACAGTCAGATGTATAGCTCCCCTGCTTTTCGAAAATTAGTTGAATCCGCCGGATTCCAAATCGATGAACAGATAGACCAAATTGGGATAAGCCATACGATATTAAAATGCTCAAAAAGGACATAATATTATTTGCCAACTTTTAAAAGAGATAAAAACAGAGCATCTTGAGTGGTCTCTGCAATCTATTAAAAAACAATAAATTACTCGGCAATTCCTGGATCTGAAAAAATGAAAAATTTATTCCTAAGTACGACTATTGCTATTGTTGCTCTGATAAATTTTTCTATCGCACAAATTCCAAATAGTGGTTTTGAAAACTGGACAAACATGGGTACCTATGACAATCCGGATGGATGGGGAACAATGAATAATACCACAAGTTCTGGTGGCATATACACCGCCACTAAAGGAACACCCGGATTCCCCGGAGCTGCTTATTTAATTCTTACATCGCAATTAATAGGCGGAAACGTTGTTAATGCTATTGCCGTCAGTGGAAAGCTCGACTCAATATCAAAGCAACCTATTTCAGGTTTTGCTTTCAATCTGCGTCCTCAGAAATTTACAGGGAAATGGCAACACATGATTTTTGGAAGTAGCCAGGGATCTGTTTTCGCTAAACTTACGAGATGGAATACCGTCACCAATTCAAGAGAAACAATAGCTACTGCCAACCAAACACTTACTGGAATGGCAATGAGCTGGGCAAATTTCACAATCAACTTTGTTTATCAAACAGGAAATTATCCCGATACCTGTATTATTGTTTTAAAAGCCAGTGGCTTAACACCTACTGCCGATGACTATTTATATATTGACAACCTTGCATTTACCGGAACAGTTACTGGTATTAATGACCAAAGCAATATTTTAAATAATTTAATGGTATTTCCAAATCCATGTAGTCAAAATATTAGTATAAATCTTAATTTGAAATCCTCAGTGAAAACAATTTTTGAATTTCTTGATTTAACCGGGAAAATTGTTTTATCTAAAACGGAATTCTTACCTCAGGGAGAGTCAACGCAAATAATTAATATTTCGAATCTTTCAAAAGGTTTTTATTTTATTAGAATTGCAACTGATAACGGAATCGAAACAAGAAAATTTTGTATTGAATAAATTTGATATTTTCAAAAAAAAATAAAAACCATTCGTTTTTCTTGACATTTGATAATGTAGGATGTGCGGCAAAATTTCTCTAATTTCATTACTTAAGAAGCCATTGCACATATTTCGACAGGCGCAATATGACTCGCGCGCCGTCTTCAGAGCTTGTCGAAGACTTTGGGGAGACATTTATGTTTTAAAGTTCCGAAACGCAATGAGATTGCCGTACGGTTTGGAATAAAAACATTTAGGGATATTTGTCATACACCCATAATGTATCCATTTCATAATTTCAAAAATTATTTTTACATTTGTTGATATAAAAGATTGAAATTGAAAAAAGTCTTTGTCATATTTATAACATTTATTTATCTGATTGTCGCATCAGGTCTGACTTTTAATCTTCATTATTGTGGAGGAAAAATCAGTGGTATTTCCTTATGGAAAAGTGACGTTGATAATTGTTGCGGGAAAAAGAAAATGACAAAGAAAAACTGTTGCTCGGATAAAACAACAGTCCTGAAAATCAATGATATCCAACACTCTTCTTCTAGCCTTAAAACACCTCCAAGCCCTCTGGAAATTGTTGCTCCTGTTTTCACTCAGGTTCGTATTAATTTGTATGATTTTTCAATAGCAAATCTAAATTCAATCATACACGATCCTCCCGATCTATATCAAGACCCTGTGTATCTTCAACACCGAATTTTACTCATTTAAAATTTCCTTAACAGTTCGCTATTTTTTTAGTGATGGAATTCTTATGCATATGCATGAGTCTGCATGTCAATTATTTCCCTTCTTAAAGAATTTCAAAATCAATTTAACAAAAACATAAATCAATTAATAATTTTAAACTAAAATCAAATGAAAACAAAAATTATTTTATCAAGCGTTGCAATTGCAACAGTATTTATTTTTTCCTGCAATAATGAAGCAAAAAAGGAGGCAACAACTTCAACACAAACAGCTGCAACAGGTTCTTATGTATGCCCTATGCATCCGGAAATAAAAAGTGATAAGCCTGCACAATGTTCTGAATGTGGAATGGATTTAGAAATAGTGGCAAAAACTGATAGCGTTAGTCATTAGAAGCTAGGTACGATTAATTATACCCTTAAACATATTGTTTTTGTTGTAAAAAAAGAATTTTATGAAGAGGATATTTGTGCGGCTGAAGTCCACGAAAAGTGTGAACCGCAAGTTTTGTGGCTATGTGGCGCAAGGGTTTTGCGGGCAAACAAAAGCTTGAGGTTGGTTTTCGTGGTCTCTTTTTCTTTGTTACTTTCTTTTGGAGAAGCAAAAGA
>JAVHPR010000154.1:0-4269 GCA_036170695.1 Bacteroidia bacterium | reverse complement strand
GAAATATAAAAACAGAAATAATTTCCAACACATCTATCCGATTGTACCAAACAATCATGGCGGTTATATCACGATAGATTGTGTAGTGAACGAATACAATTATGAAGAACCTTACACCGAAAAAAAAGATACAACTATGAAACTACATTATTTAAACGGAATAGAAAACGAAAAAAACAATTCACTTATGATAACAGAAAAAAACATAGATACCCTTGACTTAATGGGTACAGAAGATTTTGACGATTTAGGAAAAATCAATTTGAAAAAAATTAAAGAAGGAGCAAAAAAAGCACTTCACGTTGTAAACCGGATAAACCCTGCAACTGGATTATTGCGAGTAGGTGTATTGGCTTCGATGAAACTCAATTTGATGAAAATTGCAGGTCGCATCCGCTACGCTTATTTGACCGATGCGCAGGCACAAGCCAAAGGTTTAGATATGCAAAAATTACAGAAGTTGCGAAGCATCTTAAAAAAACTGGAAGATGTTTTTTATAGTGGCGGAGGCAAAAAAGAAAACCTGAAAAAAGCAATCCTAACAGGCAAAGGAAACAAAGACCATGAAGTAAGCGGTTTAGGAATGGTTGCCGATGACAGCAATTACGATGAAAACACGCCTTTGAATGTTTTGCTAACGGGTATTTACGAGGAGGAAGCGATAGAAGGATTGGATGGCTTGGGGGTTGTAACTGCAACAGCTGTTGCAGCAGCTTCAAGCGCATTGGCAATAATTGCAGGACTTATCAAACAAATCGGTGGTATGAAAAAAGATGGTAAGGATGTTCCATCAGGTGAAGAGGGTTCACCATCAGAAAATGTTGATGTTGATTCGGAAAGTGATGCAGGTGATAGTGGAGGTTCAAAAAAATTAATGAAAATAAACTCGTCAGGTTCAAGTGAAAGCGGTTCAGGTAATTTTTTAGAAAAGGCAAAAGCCTGGGTTAAAGAGAATCCAATGCAAGCAGGGGCGGTTGCACTTGGTGCAGGAGTAGCCATTTTTTTAGGAGTAAAGCATTTCTCTAAAAAGAAAGAAAAACAGAAAGGTTTATCGGGAGTATATCACAAAAAACACAAAAAAGGAAAAAACAGAACAAAACAAAAACATCACAAAACACCAATTGCCTTATTGTAATCAATAAATAGTACACAAATTAAAAAATTAAAATCAGCCTATGGCTGTAAAAATTTAAAACAACAGCAATGAAAAAGAAAAGCAAATACAAAAGAAAGCGTGCTTTAAACGGAACAAGCACAGCCAAAACAACCGGTGCTAAAGTTAAGGATAGTGTAATCCAAACCGGAAAAGATTTATTAATCGGTGTTATAGGAGGCGGTATTGCAGGTGCAGTAATCGGTAAGCCCTCACTATTGATTGGTGCAGGTGTAACAGGATACGGACACTTCGCAAACAAACCAACATTGACCATATTCGGTATCGGGATGATGGCAGCAAGTGGATTTAATGCAGGTGTTAATTCAACGCAGGGTATTGATGGATTTAGTGCTGAAGATGTGAAAGCCCGTATTATGAACTTCAAAGACAGCTTCATTTCCAAACTCTTTTTAGATAAGATTATTAAAAAGAAAACAGGCGAAGGCACAAGCGGTATTGGTGCAGTTCAATATTATGATTATCCAAACGGAAACAAGGAACTTGATTTTTCGGCACTTGACCGTTTGCAAAATCAAATTGTGCAAAGTGGTATCGACTACAAAAAAAATATACAAGGAGTAGAATCAAGTTCGGAAGAGTCAGCAAAAGAAATCTCTGGTAATGATGATGCAGAAATGGATTTTACAGCACCCTCCTATTAATCTTAAACAAATCAATTAATAATAACAATTAAAAAACAAAAACTATGTTCGGAGAAATCGAAACAATCGAAAACAGCGAGTTCAACAATGTCGGAGCCTTATTAGGTCTTGACGGAGATATTAATAATGAACTATTGGGAGCATTAAGGCAATTGCCACCCATTCGCAGACAAATGGCAATAAATAAATTAACTGCACCTGCAATGGGTAGTAAAGGCTCTCGTGCCGAAATGGAAAAACATTTCCGTGAGTTGCCAAAACACATCAAGGATGAATTGGCAAAAGGAAATTTGCGTTTGGCAGATGCGCTGATTTATTCCATTAAACCTGTAACATCAAAAACAATTAAGATGTTTGAAACGCAAGACGATAAAGAAATCGGATTACGCAACATCTCAAATGCAAAATTACCAAAGAACCAATCCTTGCTTGTAAGCGGTATTGTTTTACTGGCAGGTGTATCTGCCGATGCCTCAAAAGATGCGATAATGGCAACAGCTTACGACAGACTGGAAGGTTTTCCTGCCATTGCCAACGGAGAAAGCAACTTAAAGGCAAACAAAAAAATAATTATGCCGGAAACAAGCAACAACTTCTTCAAGACGTTTGGATTAAACACCGTGCCGGTTGGTTATTACAAATTGTCTAACCCTCGCTTAATTCAAGATGATATTCAAATTGAATTTACCGTTGAATTGGGTACAATGACAGGCATTTTACCCAACACACAGCTTTTTGTTGGATTGCACGGAACTATTACAACACCCTAATTAAAAACAAATTCCTTTTAAAGCCTCCCCGATTAGGGGAGGTTTAGAGGGTTAATAAAAAGCAATGGACATCGTAGAAAAAAGATTTGATATTCAGATTGCACAAGCGGGACAGACCGTAAGTGGGAAATTTGAACTGGACAAAACGGTTAAGGTCATCAAGGGCATTAAAGTTACTTCTGACCGGGAGGACTTATTATTTTATCGAGGCACTCAAAAAATTGAGATAAATGGCAAAGAGCGTTTTGAGGAAAATTACGAAAGTAAAAATCTTCAATCGAGTTTAAATGTTGATTTAAACAACCGTTATAAGGATATGCGGGATACAGATCCCGGTAACGGAATTGTTGCAATTACTTACACCGATAACCAGCACCAGCTATTTGCTTTCTCTGCTTATCGGGTAAGCCTTTATGTTCAATATGAAATCTAAAAAAAATAAATCAGGTGATAACAGAAAAAGAACATATACATATCCTGACAATTAAAAGGGAAGGCGAGCAACAATTGTTTCAAATCAAATTGCCGAAGAATGCTAAAAAAATAACAGGCATTTTAATCACCGCTCAACCAAGTAATAACCAACAAGCAAACATGCCACCCTCTGCACCTTTTAACATGCCAACAACATTTGCTGTTAAAGTCGGGGATATAAAACTTCAATTAAATAATCGAAAGGATATTTTTTATGCAGAAGATGTATGCGCATTTGAAGTCCTGCCGAATTACGAAGGATTAACCGGTATCCAACGAGCTGATTTTGATGATGGAGGTTTTGGAACACGAGGGACTAAACTAATTCCATTAAAGGTAGAAATAGAAACAAAAGATACCATCATTGGGGGATATTATAAAGATACCATGCCTGTGCAAAACCTTTTTCCTTATCAGTTAAAAATTTACATCACTTACGAAATTGAAGCATGACAGAAGAATTTGTAATAGGATATATTATCCCCGGCAGACTGGAGGAGTTGGGGTACGGTAAAAATTACCTGACACCAAAACGCAGACATTTTTCGCTCTACGCAGGAGAAATAAGAACAATAGATGCTTATAATGAATATTTTTTCCTGATACATACTGATATGGAAATAGCTGTAAATTCTGAATTCGGTTCCTACAATTTAAACGATGACACTATCAACGAACAGCAATATGAACATCAGGGGAAAATAATTCTGACCAACAGCTCGGGAAATTTAAAACATATCAAATTTATACAAGTAATTCCAAAACATATATAAAATGCCATTCATCAACGAAAAATACAGCGAACAAAAAATTGATAATCTCTATAACTATTTGCAAAATAGCAAGGAGCAAGGAGAAGCCGAAGATTACGAAATATTTGTAGATGCTTTTAAAGTAGTTAAACGCACCAACGATTTAACCCGCTTTGAAAGTTATTCCAACTTCATACAACCCGAAACAAAAACGCTCACAATCATTATTTACGATGGCACATCGCCACGCAATACCAAACATGTTTTCACTATCAAAGAAGATAACACGAATGGTTTAAGCGGAGTGGATGTAGATAGCCGGATTGAAGAAAAACTACGTTCAGAAAAAGAGAAATGGGAAACCGACCTTTTGAAAAAAGAAAATGAAAAGTTGAAAACAGACCTTGCGGAAGCCGAAGCCTATATCGAGGAACTGGAAGAAAATGCAGATAAAG
>JAVHPR010000153.1:0-4271 GCA_036170695.1 Bacteroidia bacterium | reverse complement strand
TAAAACAATGAACAATAATTGCCTAAAAATTAAACCTTGCGTAACATCAGTTATTTAATATCTTTGTTTAATCGTAAATCCTTAATTCTTATGGAAAATAATAACAAATCCGGCTGGCGTCAATTATTAGTTGATTATCCGTTACACAATCATTACAAAGAAATTCATATACCTGCTTACAGTGAGTTTATGCCTTCACCAAAAATCGGATTAAGTCCTTATGGCGATATTGATTATTCAATATTTTCCGACGATGATACATTTGGGTGGAAAATCAGCGAGATGGAAGAAGAAATGGAACTCAAGCCTGGGATGAACGACATAGGAAAAATATTATTAAAACAAATTCATAACCTTGGAATGGGTTTACCTGCCCACCATATTTCTGGTCATGCCAATCAAAATTTAATTAATAATCCATACTGGACCCAAGAGTTATCGGCAAGAGCAGGAAACTTAAAAAACGAAAAATATGTTTGCCTGCTACCGCTAATGTTGTCGAAAACCCAAGATGACAAAGGAAGAGTTACCTGGACATATTTTGGAAGCAGTATTCATGGTCCCGAAACTGCTTTTTGGAAAAGCTTTTATTCTTCTCCTGAAAAAGAAATTCCCGAGTTCGAAGCTATAGAGTTTTTTACAACTCTATTAAAAAAAGTTTATAAAATCAGCGAACCTCTTTTTCAATCCGGTTTCAGAATACTACCGACTACTTCTTCTACTCAACTTCCCGAATTTACAAAGCCATACTTAATAAACGATAATTCATCTTTTGAAGGAGTTAAATTTCTTTTAACATTTCGTCCATTTTCATTGCTTCCTCAAATTGTTAAAGAAAAATATTTTTCGGGCGAATTAGCACTTTTACCTTTTCCGGGCAGTCTTGTATTCTGGGGAATGCCAACTTACGAACATCTTGCAAAACAACTTCCTTTAGCAAGACAAATACCTATGCAAAACCTAACACCCCGTCACAGAGGAAGAGGGAGTATGCGCGTTACTCAAACAGGATGGATTTACGAACCACATCCCGATGTTGATATTTCAAAAGTTCATCAGCATTTGTTACACGACAATTACCACCGTACCCATCGCTGGCAAAGGATTAACCGTCACGAAGATGAGCTTGCAATGCCAACACGTATTTCCGGGATTATAAAAACATTATTCAGCACAGAATTAAATTCCCTGGGGTTATATGATAAACCTATGGCAAGAAACAGCCAGCTCTGGACAAAAGATTTTGAATTGCTTTTAGATGGTCCAAATGCAAGTAAACATAAATTTGTGGAAGTGGAAAAACATTTGCTCGAAGGTGGATTATTTGGATATCGCTTTTTTTATCCACCTATGCAAACAGGTTTACATTTTGTATATTGGCACAGACCATTATTTGGTTATTTTTCTGATGAGAAAAATGAAATGATTGTAGAAAATTGTAAACTTAATGGATATATAACCGCCTATCATAAAGATGATACCAAATACGAAAATCCGGTTAATTTGTGGCCAAGAATTCAGCAAAGAAAAACTCATTTAACAGCTATTCATGATTTCGATTATAAACATGACCATTATTTGCATCAGAATGCATTAAGCATTATTTCATTATTTGAAGGTTGGGAACTTTTCGGCAAAAAATCTTTGACACGTTGCTTTGCTCAACGACTTGCTCATCTTGCAAAACATAAAAATATTAATATATGGTTAGGCGACTTGCCAAATATGGCAAAAGATAAAGAAACCGGCGAGTGGATGAAAAATGAAATTGAAAAAATAATTCAATCCGAAGAGAATAAAATTGATTCTAATGAATCATTAACTTTTTCTTATACTGCCAATCGTAAGTTTGAAGAAAACTGGTGGAACGATATCCGCTATTTGGCTCATGGAGAATTTATAAATAAAGATAATGCCGATTGCATTCAGGATGAAGATACACAAAAAAAATTATCACACCATCACCGCGACCTCGAAAAATTAGGTGATTATTTAATTGAAAGACACAGGAAAGCTATAAAAGATGCAGGTATGGAAGGTTTTGCATATTGTGGTGAACTTCCATTTAAATGGCAAACTGATTTTGATTTCTCTCTTTTTGGTGGCTGGAAATTAGATCACGAAGGGCATACTTATGAAAGAGATATTCTGGTAGTCATTCCCGGCAAAAACAGGAATGAAGCCGTGGTTTTTGGCGACCATTACGATACAGCTTACATGGAAGATGTTTACAATAAAGATGTTGGTGGAAGCGGAGCAAGAATATCTGCCAATGGTGCCGATGATAATTTTTCTGCAACCACCACCCTACTTCTGGCAGTACCAATTTATCTTAAATTAGCAAAAGAAGGTAAATTAGAACGGGATATATGGCTAATCCATTTAACTGGTGAAGAATTTCCATCCGATTGTATGGGTGCGCGTAATTTCTGCCTTAAAATTCTTCAGAATTCACTACAATTACATCTTGATAAAGAAAATATTATAGATTTATCTAATACAGAAGTTAAAGGCGTATATGTCATGGATATGATTGGTCATAACAACCATAAGAATTCGGATGTTTTTCAGGCATCTCCCGGGAAAAGTGCCGAATCACTGCATTTGGCAAAATGGGCTCACCGTGT
Organism: Bacteroidia bacterium; assembly: GCA_036170695.1. Taxonomy (GTDB): domain Bacteria; phylum Bacteroidota; class Bacteroidia; order 2-12-FULL-35-15; family 2-12-FULL-35-15; genus 2-12-FULL-35-15. The sequence goes on along the minus strand of JAVHPR010000153.1, from coordinate 1,644 downwards.
AAATATGAACTGGAATGCCCATACTCATAAATGGAACCAAATTTCTGAAAGGGTGCATCTTGAAAGAGGCAAAAGAACCACATCGGAAAATGAAATACCCCAAATTGCAAAGTTTTTATCGCTCGAAGGAGATGTAAGAAACCATCTTGACCCCTATAGCTCTTTATTTAATACGGATGGACAAATATTTTCCGATGCAGGAATTCCGGTGGTGCTTTTTATGGAAAACTATGATATAAGCCGTACAGGATATCATGATACTCACGACACAATGGAAAATATTGATTTGGATTACGGTTCCGCCTTTGCTGCTATTTGTATAGAAACAGTGGCACAAGTAGCTTCCATTTCACCTGAACAGATGTGGAAACGTGAGCATAAAATTAATAATGAAATTTTGGGTTAGTTTAATTTCGGAATATGTAACTTTGTTCTTTAATAATTTTTAAATCATTTGAAAAGATTTATCTCTGTTATATTACTCTTTGTTTTTCTTTACAACATAAGTGGATACTATATCTGGTTTAAGTTGGAACAATTTAATATTAAATCAGAAATACGAAGTGGTTCAGAAGTAAAAAAGATGACATTGTTCACAGTTCCGCTTAATTTCAAATCAGGCATTGTTTGGATTGAGGACAACAAAGAATTTATTTATCATGGTGAAATGTTTGATGTGGTTAAAATGAAAATCAATAACAATGTAAAATATTACTATTGTATCAACGATAAAAAAGAAAAACAACTTATAGTTGATTTCATCAAAAAAGACAAATCGCAAAAGAAATCTGAAAACATATTGCAAAAAGTAATCAATAATAAATATCAAATTCAACCTTTTACTTTAATTGTTTATAATCATCCAACTATTATTAATTTTGGAATACTGCTTATTCATTATAAATCAAAAACAAAGGACATTATCAGCCCTCCACCCAAAACAATTATTAGCTGATATACTTTGCAAGGTGTAAATTAGTATATTAAAAAGCAATTAATAATTAGTTAAGGTGGGTTCTAAAAATTCATTTTAGCAAATAGTGGCATGGTTTTAAACCGTGCCACTGTTTGCAATCAATTCCAATTATCAATTACTGGGTGTACAATTTAAGCCTGTCTTTAGTATATTACTAACTCTATTTTTTTTCAAATATTTATTTCTTTAAATTTTAATGCTTATGAAAAATATATGTTTTTTATATGTGTTGTTTTTGGCTTTGTACTCAACTGCATTTAGTCAAACAAAAACAATGGATTCGCTAAAAGTTCTTAAACTTTCCGAAGTGCTTGTAACAGCTCCGCGAACAGATATGCTCCTTAAACAAATGCCGTCAGCTATTTCAATAGTTACCGATGACCAAATAGGTACTATGACAAAAACAATCGCTACAGATGAGGCATTTCGGCTTGTTCCCGGTGTAAAAGTTGACAATGGAACCGACGGCTCAAGAGTTCACTTATATATTCGTGGACAGGGCGTATTATCAGAAAGTGGTTTTAGAGGAATCCAAGTTCTTATTGATGGTATCACAGTTAATGACCCGGGTGGATATTGTCCCGATTTGTACGATGTTGACTGGCAAACGGTAAAAAGAGTTGAAGTTGTTAAAGGACTTTCTGCATCTATGTATGGTGGCAGTGGAA
>JAVHPR010000152.1:0-4312 GCA_036170695.1 Bacteroidia bacterium | reverse complement strand
CTCAAATTTAATACTTTATTTTTCTTTAGGTACAATTACGGACATTCAATTAAAATAATGCTATTTTTTTGTAATTCACTTGCCATAAGCATTTAACTAAAGAGATCTGCAATTTGCGTGTTTTTTTTGAATTAGTAAAATTGCAAACAAATATAGGGAGCATAAATATAAAAAATTTCCTGATTGATTCTCAAAACAAAAATTTAACAATTTAGCAATTTAGCAGTAGGCAACAAATGAAATAAATTGCCTACAGCAAAATTAAACGATTCAACAATTCAATTTTTTAATGGTAAATTGTATTATAGACTTTTAAGTGCCGCTTTGATAAGTTGTTCAACTGTTTGACCTGTTCCTTCTGTTCTGATAATTTTATCCAGCACTTTATCGGCGGCTAACTTATTGAAACCTAACATAACCAAGGCAGATAACGCCTCCACTTTCAAAATATTGTTTGATGGCACAAAAAAATCGGGAGATAAGCTTCCTTTGCCGATTTTACCCTTTAAATCTACAATGATTCTTTGTGCTGTTTTTTCTCCAATACCTTTTACACTTTTAAGGAGTGTTACATTTCCGGTAACAATTGCACTCTGTATTTCATCTGCACTTAAAGAGGATAGCATCAATAAAGCACTGGTTCCTCCCACACCGGAAACAGAGACTAACTGACGAAACAAATCACGTTCAGCAGTATCTGCAAAGCCAAAAAATCGCGGCATATCATCGCGTATATATACTTGTTCCGTAAACAATTTACATTTTTCATTGTCGCCAATTTTTGTAAAAGTGTTTAACGAAATTTGCATTACGTATCCTACTCCTGATGCATCAATTACAGCATAAGTAGGTGTTTTTTCAACCAGTTTTCCTTCGATGTGATAGATCATAAAATAAGCCCCTCCCGACCTCCCCAAAGGGGAGGAGACATAAAGTGTTAAAAATTATTTATACTATTCAGCTCTAAATCCTTCCCAAAAAGTAACCTCCCATTCGAACAAGCTATCAAATATATGGCTTGTGCGTTGGTTCTCCCTCCCCTTGGGAGGGTTGGGGTGGGCTTTTACTTTCTTGCTTGCGCATCAACAACAGCAATAGTAACCATATTTACAATTTCCCGCACCGAACTTCCTAATTGCAAAATATGAACCGGCTTTTTCATCCCGATTAAAACGGGTCCGATAGCTTCTGCACCGCCTAGTTCCTGCATCAGTTTGTAAGCAATATTTCCTGAAGCCAAATTTGGAAAAATGAGTGTGTTCACTTTTTTGTCGATCAAATCAGAGAAAGGAAATTGTTCTTTCAATAACTCATTGTTCAGTGCAAAATTTGCCTGCATTTCACCATCCACAACCATTCCAGGATAATTCTTATGAAGTATTTCTACCGCATCCCTCATTTTATTCGGCACTTCACCATCCGTTGAACCAAAGTTGGAATAAGATAATAATGCAATGCGGGGTACTATATTAAATGCTTTAACACTATTTGCTGTTAGCACTGTAATATCAACTAAATCCTGAACGGTAGGATTCACATTCATGGTGGTATCGGCAAAAAAGAAAGAGCCTTGTTTGGTATTAAGGATATACATTCCAGCTACCCGGTTGGTACCTTCCTGAACTCCGATAATTTGAAGTGCGGTGCTGATAGGATCACCATATTTACGTGTAAGTCCTGAAATCATTGCATCAGCGGCACCGGTTTCAACCATCATAGCTCCAAAATGATTTCGTTCACGCATAATTTTACGTGCCTCATACAGGGTAAACCCTCTGCGTTTGCGCTTATTAAAGAAAATATCTCCGAATTTAATTTTCCTGTCTTCTTCCGAAGGACTTCTTGGATCAATGATTGGCACATCAACTAAACCCAGATTATGCTCTTCAATTAATTTTCTTATTTTATCTGCATCGCCTAATAATATTGGTTTTGCAATACCTTCATCCAATACCTGTTGTGCAGCTTTTAAAATTTTATAATGATCTGCCTCGGCAAACACTACCCGTTTAGGGTTTTGTTTTGCTTTGTTGGTAAGACTTCTGATAAGCTTATTGTCAAGTCCCAATCGGTTAATCAGTTCTTGTTTGTATGCATCCCAGTCAGTGATAATATGTTGTGCCACACCAGAATCTATTGCTGCCTTGGCAACAGCCGGTGCAACGGTATATATTAAACGTGAATCAAGAGGTTTCGGAATAATGTATTCAGGTCCGAAAGAAATATTTTTAGAATCGTAGGCTAAATTTACGGCATCGGGAACCAGCTCTTTTGCAAGTTGCGCAATAGCATAAACTGCCGCTAATTTCATTGCTTCATTAATTTGTGTGGCACGCACATCGAGTGCACCACGAAAAATAAAAGGGAAACCAAGTACATTGTTAACCTGGTTAGGATGGTCGCTGCGACCTGTTGCCATAATAATGTCCGGACGGGCAGCCATTGCTTCCACGTATGGAATTTCGGGATTCGGGTTTGCCAAAGCGAAAACGATAGGCCGCTTTGCCATTGCCTGAATCATCTTTGCATCTACAATATTTCCTTTTGATAGCCCGACAAATACATCAGCATCTTTCAATGCTTCCGCAAGTGTTTTCGCTTTGGAAGTAGAGGATGCGAACAGCTTCTTTTGCTCATCCAAATCAGTGCGATCGGTAGTCAATACTCCTTTGCTATCCAGCATTACAATATTTTCTTTTTTTGCCCCGACAGCAATGTAAAGTTTAGCACATGAAATGGCTGCGGCTCCAGCTCCATTCACTACAATTTTAACTTTTTCAATTTTTTTCTTTGTTATTTCACAGGCATTTAACAAAGCCGCAGAGGATATAATAGCCGTGCCATGCTGATCATCATGCATTAATGGAATATTTAATTCCTCCTTCAATCTTCGTTCGATTTCAAAACATTCAGGAGCTTTAATGTCTTCCAGATTTATTCCTCCAAAAGTAGGTGCAATTGCTTTCACCGTATTTACGAATAAATCAATATTTTTGGCATCCACTTCTATATCAAAAACGTCGATATCCGCAAATATTTTAAACAACAAGCCTTTGCCTTCCATAACTGGTTTTGACGCCAAGGGACCAATATCACCAAGCCCAAGCACTGCAGTGCCATTTGATATTACAGCAACCAAATTACCTTTCGCCGTATATTTATAAACATCATCAGGATTTTTTTCAATTTCTAAACAAGGCTCTGCAACGCCCGGTGAATATGCTAATGACAAATCGCGTTGTGAACTGTGCGGTTTAGTTGGTATTACTTCTATCTTCCCTGGTTTTCCCTGAGAATGATAATCTAGTGCTTCTTGCTTTCTGAGTTTTGACATCTTCTGTTTTTTTTATGAATTGCGAATATAGCAACAATTTGACAATTCGGCAATTTGAAAATTCAACAATTTGACTTTCAGCGAATAACAATCAAATCAGGCCTATTTATCCAATAAAAATTTGTTATTTTTTGCTTGATAATTTAATATTTTAATAATAACTTGCCACACTATGAAACCTAAATTAGTTGTATTTACCGGAGCCGGAATTAGCGCTGAAAGCGGAATAAAAACATTTCGCGACAGCGATGGCTTATGGGAAGAATTTAATATTAATGATGTTGCTACGCCGCAAGCCTGGGAGAAAAACAGAGCATTGGTTTTGGATTTTTATAACCAAAGACGGAAACAGGTTATGGAAGCACAACCGAACAAAGCTCATCTTGCATTGGTCGCCCTGGAAAAAAAATATGATGTTCATATTATCACCCAAAATATTGATGACTTACATGAACGTGCCGGCTCTAAAAAGGTTCTACATTTACATGGTGAAATAATGAAGAGCCGCAGCACAACTGACGCTTCACTTATTTACAAAATTAAAGGATCAGAAATAAAAATTGGTGATCGGTGCGAGCGAGGCTCCCAGCTGCGTCCGCACATTGTTTGGTTTGGTGAACAGGTTCCTGAAATGGAAAATGCTTATTCGATTGCAGAAAACGCGGAACTTTTTATTGTTGTTGGATCCTCACTATTGGTATATCCTGCGGCCGGATTGATAAATTATACACCCCGATCTATTCCGAAATATTTAATTGACCCGGGCGATGTAGTGGTAAATGGAATTCAAAATTTAACTATCATAAAAGAAAAAGCTGGCATTGGCGTGTCAATGCTGGTGGAAGAACTGTTAATGAAACCTCAGTCTTAATTCCTCTCCAAAGGAGAGGGGTCAATGTCGTTTAGTTAAGGAAAAAATATCCGCCCACAGTCTTCGACAAGCTCTGACTGACCGCGCGCTCAATGTCATTAAGTTAA
>JAVHPR010000151.1:0-4314 GCA_036170695.1 Bacteroidia bacterium | reverse complement strand
TTTTTTTTGCGAGCAAACAGGCAATTTCCCATTCATCTTTTGATTCACCAATGTTTTCGACTGCTTTTTGAGTGGTATGAAAAAAAGGCGCTAAAGTACTTGTATTTGCGCCCATCACCGTTGCTTTTTCATAAGCACCGGAAACAGGTAGTATGTAATCTGCATGAGTAGCTGTTGAACTCATCCGCATTTCAAGAGCAACAACCAAATCAAGTTTGGGCCAAAGAGTTGTTAATAGTTTCTCCGAGCTTCTTACTCTGCGAAGGGCATTTCCTGCCCATGAAAAAAATATTTTTGGATTTATATTTAATGGAGGATCTAAGACCTGCCATTTTTTCTTCAACATTTCATCAATGTATTCTTTAATATCTCTTTTCAAATGCGGATCCCATTCATTTGTCCTGCCGCTTACATCAATGATTCCACCGTGTAAATTCCAGAACAATGTTGAGTTTGCCGATATTCTTGAATCGACATACGTATCTAATACATATTTATACGTAGCCTGATTCCAGCTTTTTCTTTTGAATACGTCCATCCAAAAAGGCACCCCGTATTTAAACAAATATTTGGTTTGCAAATCTTTTGTCAGTTGTAATTCCATAAGCAGTTTATTACTGCCATCAGCAACTATAAAAGAACAGGTAGTAAATCCATCCCCTTTTTTACCAAGATGCCCGGCTAAAATAAACGTTAAAATTTGCGAGCGCATAATAATGTCGCCATGATAAAATTTAGAAAAATTACTGGTACACGTATTGGTTGCAGTTTTAGCTGTTACCAGCATGTTGGTTAATTTCCTGATGGTATCAGGTGCTACACCGCATATTTGGGAAGCTTTCTCCGGTGCAAATTCCTTCAACTGTTCTTTTAATGATTCAAAAACAGGACGAACTGAAACCTCACCTTGATAGGTTTTTACTTTAAATTCGCCTTCAAGCGCCGGATCCGTATGCAATTTTAATGACGACAGACTTGGAATTTCTAACCTGTTATGTTTATTATCCCAGCGGTAAAGCACCATTTTACTGCCACCTTTAACAACATCAAATTCCCTTAATAACTTATTGTTATCGGTTCTTACCAGATAAGTTAAATCCGTTTGTTCCTGTAATAAATGTTTGTTGTACAGTTTTTCAGAAATAATAATTTGTGCCATGGAGTTGGCAAGTGCTGAATCGGTACCGGGTTTAATAGGTATATAATAATCCGCCTTTATCGCGGAAGCATTCATATCCGGGCTGATAGCCACTATTTTTGTTCCGTTGTATCTGGCTTCGGTCAAAAAATGAAAGTTTGGAATCTGTGTATAGGCAGGGTTTCCACCCCATATAAAAATTAGATCAGAATAAAAATAATCATCCCCTGATCGATCATTTGTAATTTCTCCGTAAGTAACGGCAGCACCTTGCTGATCATCACCCAATTCACAATTTATATCTAAAATAGTGCTGTCAATCAAATCGAAAAACCTGAAAAAGCTATAAAAAGCAAGATAACTAACCATGTTACTCCCGGGATCAACCACTACAGATTTTGTACCGCTTTCATGAATAGTTTTTATCATTTTGTCGGCGATATCCGTCAATGCTTCATCCCAGGAAACTTTTGCCCATTTCCCTTCTCCCCTTTCGCCGGTTCTTTTAAGTGGATGCGTAATCCTTGCTTCGCTATACATAAAGTCGCTGTAGCTGCAACCTTTCTGACAACCTCTCGGATTAAAATCAGGAACTTTTTCGTTGGTTTGAGGGTAATTTCCAACCTGTTCTTCGCGGGTTATTTTACCATCTTTCGAATAAACATAAAACAAACAATTCTGTTGAAACCAACAGTTAAGATTATGCGTTCCCAAATGCACTTCATCCCATGTCCATTTTGATCTGTAATTACTTTCAAATCCGTGCAGAAGTGGAGGCTTTGGATACGGTGATAATGGAGAATTTTCACTCGCTAAAAGTTTAAATGGAAAGGAGGAAGCTACCGCAGCTCCAACAGAAAACTGAACACAGGACTTACAAAATTTTCTCCTGTCGTGATTGTTAAAATCCGATGCATCATTATCTGGGATTATAGCTGTATCTGGCATAAATGATGAGGTATTAATTTATTTTAATACTACCGAATATACGATTTATCTTCTTTTTTCATAAAAATCTTTTTCGATCAATTCAACTTTTCGGATGGTATTTCGTAACCAGACCAAGAGTAACTCATCTTTTTCAGCTTCGTTAAGGTGCCAGTTAGCGGTGGATTGGTGTAGTTTTGCAGTCAGCGCATGCAAACATAATGCTACTGAAACGGATATATTAAAACTTTCGGTAAAACCAAACATTGGAATTTGAACAAATGCATCTGCATTTTCTCTTACTGTATCTGAAATACCGGTTAATTCTGTGCCGAAAATCAATGCTAAGGGTTTGTCAACAGAGAGTTCTTCAATGGTGGAGCCATTTTTATGCGGACTGGTTGCAACAATTTGATACCCTTTGGCTTTTAACTGATCAATACAAAGTTTGGTATTGTTGTCAACTTGATTGTATTTATGGATGTTCAGCCATTTGGGAGAACCTAAAGCGATATCTTTGTTTACGGTATAAACATTTTTATTTTCAACAATATGAATGTCCTGAATTCCAAAAATATCACAGGAACGCAATACGGCACTTGCATTATGTGGTTGATATAAATCTTCGAGAACAATAGTAATATGACGCGTACGATAGTTTAATACTTCATCAAACTTTGCTCTCCTGTTTTCTGAAATTAAATTTGATAAATAATTGATGAGTTCTTTTTTTAATGCTTGAGATTCCATTTCGAATTCTTAAATAATGTCTAAGCTCTATGAACGACGGAAACGCTGATTATTATGAATGTTATGATCAGGTATGTTTTCATTTTTTATATGAATGATCAAAATATTTCAGTTTCTATCAAAGTATAAATTTATTTTTGAATCATATTTTATCTTAATGACCATAAAAATCAGCGTTCCAATTATACAAAATGATTTAAATTTTCACATTTGATTTTGCAACCAAATTCGCGATACGATACAACAATCGGGCACCAACGTTCGCATCCCATTCATCACCTCCTGGTGCTACTTCATTAATGTCAAATGCAATAATGCGTTTACCTGTATCAACAATTTTCTCAATCAACAGCAATATCTGTTCAAATTCAAAACCACCGGCTACAGGGGTTCCTGTATTCGGACAAAGTTTTGGATCAAGTCCGTCAATATCAAAGCTCAAATATATATCCTCCGGCAATTGTGCGATGATATTGTCGCAAATGCCTGACCATGCTGTTCCTTCATACTGTTTGCGCTTAATGTCACGATCAAAAAAAGTATGGATGCGTCCCTCGGATTTTTTTATTAGTTCATATTCAAATTCACAATAGTCGCGGATACCTATCTGAACAAGTTTTGATACTTGTGGAATTTTCAATGCATTATACATGATGGATGCATGAGAGAATTCAAACCCTTCGTAAGCATCGCGTAAATCAGCATGTGCATCAATTTGTAAAATAGCAAACGAATTAAATTTTTCTGCCAATGCCTGTATTAAGCCAAGTGGTGTACTGTGGTCGCCCCCCAATACAGCTACAATTTTATTTTTATCTAAATGGGCCAGTGATTTTGTTTTAACCCAATTGTTCATTTTTATACATTCCGTATTAATGAGAGTAAGCACTTCTCTCATTTTCTCATTATTTTCTGGTGATTTACCTTCTTCAAGCAAACTAATGTATGCTTCGGATTTGCGCCTTAAACTTTCATTTTTGCTGGCAATATCATCAGATACCTCTTCCATTGCAATCCCTATTTTCCAGGCATCAGCAATTCCAGGATCAAATAAATCAACTTGGAAAGATGCATCAAATATAGCCTGAGGGCCAATTGCAGTCCCAGCTCTGTATGAAACTGTGACTTCCCAAGGTACAGGAATAATTACTACTTCTGCTTCATCAGTGTTAAATGGCAAGCCATATATATTATTGTTAGCCCCCCCCATTGCGTTTGGGTCGAAATTATTTATTTTGTCTAATTTGCTCATAAATGAATAGATAAGTATTTCTTTTGAATTTTAAAAAGTAAAGGTACAATCTTAAAATTTAGTTCCTAAACCATGCATAAAAAAAAAGTCCCACATGATGCGGGACTTCTTTTTATTGTACTTAGTTGAGAACTATTTGTTAACAGTTTTTGCTAAGTCTGCACCAGCTTTAAATTTAGCAACTTTTTTAGCAGCAATTTTAATAGCTTTTCCAGTTTGTGGGTTACGACCTACTCTTGCTGCTCTT
>JAVHPR010000150.1:0-19482 GCA_036170695.1 Bacteroidia bacterium | reverse complement strand
AAACGCCTAAAATCAATGAATTAAAAATGCGCTCTAAGCGTATATACCTATAAGGTTAATTAATATCTGGTTTAAGCGTAAGGGATCGCCTATTAATATTTGAGGGACATCTGATTCAATATTAGTAATTAATAACAAGCCTTTTTCTTCCGCTTTGAATTTCATGCAGAAATAAGCCTGTTGTATTATTTCTTCCAGCTTGAAAGGAATCTTTTCCAATTTCATTTTTCCAGCTTCGAGTTTACTCAAATCGAGAATGTCATTGAGGATTACAAGTAAATTTTCTGATGATATTTTTACTGCTGTAAGGTATTGTTCCTGTTTAGGAGAAAGGGAAGTGCTCAATGTTAAATTGGTCATCCCTAAAATAGCATTCATAGGAGTACGTATTTCATGACTCATATTTGCAAGAAACTGTTCCTTGAATTCTTTTTGATGCTCTACCTCCAACTTTTGCATTTCAACTATTTCCTTTTGAAGGGAGACTTCGTTTTTTTGAAGTTCAATAAGATTTTTTTGTTTTCGTGTGATACGTATGGTGCGGACTGCAAACCCTGCAAATACAAGCACCAATAATAATCCAAGGCCAACGGCCCAAAGTACTGTTTTTTGCTTTTGCACCTCTAATTCAGCAACCTCATCTTTTTTATTCTGTGCCTCATCCTTTTTATCCTGTTCTGCTTTTGTAGCTGCTTCTTTTTTATCAAATGCATAATTCATCGTACTTTCAATAATTTTTCTTTTCGTTTCTTCATTATCAATAATATCCCGATAAACAATATATTGTTTATGGTTCAAATAGGCTGCCTTCCAATTACCCTGCATACTGTCGATTGCAGCAAGGCGGTTGTAGCTGTCTTTAATCATTTCTTCATATCCTTTTTCTAAACTTAGTTTCAATGTCTTGTTTAAATAATTCCGTGCCTCGTCCAATTTATTTAATTTGATTTTTACTAAGCTGAGATTAAGATAGGAAGTAGCAATACCTTTTTTATCTCCGATTTTTTCCTTCATCATTATTGAAGTTAAATGATTTTTCAAAGCCTCTTCATAATTGCCTTGTGAATAATAAATAGTGCCAATGTTGTTATAAAAATCTGCAATCCCTTTTTTGTCATTAATATCTTCCCAAATCTTTAATGACGCAAATTGATTTCTTAGCGCCTCCTCATAATTGCCCTGACGCTCATAGATAACACCTATTTTGCTATAGGAGCGAGCTATGGCTTTTATATCTCCGGTTTCTTGCATTATTATCTTTAATGAGGCGAATTGATTTTTCAGTGCCTCATCATAATTCCCCTGAGAAAAATAGATATTGCTTATTCTTCTGTAAGAACGTGCAATACCCAGTTTGTCGTTGATCTCTAATCTTAACTTTAATGCTTTGTTGTGATTTTTCAATGCTTCGGAATAATTGCTCTGAGATTTATAAAGAGTTCCGATGTTGTTATAAATGGCTGCAATGCTTTTTTTATCCCCGCCCTCTTCTTTTATCTTTAATTCTCTGAAGTAATTGTTTAACGCTTCCGGGTAATTGCCTTGAGCATTATATATAATCCCGATATTTGTCAAAACCTCCTCAATGCTTTTCTTATCTCCTAAATCTTCCCATATCTTTAATTCACTGAGGTAATTTTTTAAGGCAACAGAATAATTGTTCTTGAAAAAATAAATACCTCCTATGTTACAGTAGGAAGAAGCAATACCTTTAGCCCATCCCCGAATATTTCTACCTTTCGCATCTTTATATGCTTCGGGAAGAGCACTCGCAAGTGCCAGCGCCCTATTTCCATATTTCAAGGCATTATCGTATTCTTCAATATCGAAATATAACTTAGATACTGCGTTTAAATGATTTACTTTATTGGTATCCGGTTTGTCATTATTTATAATGGTCAGGAGAGAATCAATAGTTGAATTTTGCGAAAAGCAAAAGGGGGGGATAATTAAGCATATCGAGTTAATAATTATTATTAGGATATTTTTTTTCATAGCTCTAATTTACATTAAATTCGAATACCGATAATTGTAACATCATCCACCTGCTCAAAATTTCCTTTCCAATTTTCAAAAATAGTTTTTAGTTTTTGTTTCTGTTCAGGCATCGGCAAGTGTGAAACAGATAGTATTAATTCATGTAATTGTTTTGACATAAACTTTTTACCTTTTACACCACCAAATTGATCTGGGAAGCCATCTGTTATAGTGTAGATAACATCGCCTTTTTCTAATTGAAATTCATTCTGGGTAAATGGCTGTTGATCTTTATCATGTTTGCCTACAGGCATTTTGTCGGGTTTCAGTTCTATTAGAAAAGCCCCTCCTGACCTCCCTCCCTCCTTTATCGGGATAAACTCCGGGGAGGAACTGCTCTCCACTATGCCCTCTGTTTGGCTTGTATGTTGGTTCTCCCTCCCTTCGGGAGGGTTGGGATGGGCTCTTATTATCCAAATTGGGTTATTGGCTGCAGAGTAAGTGAATTTTTGATTGGCAAAATCAAAGCAAATTATACTTGCATCCATACCATCCTTTCCACCTTCTATACTCCCATCTTTTTTAAGACGTTCGATAATGGTTTTGCGTGTTTGACCAAGTATTTCGGAAGGATTACTAAAACCATTTTCAACAGCTTTTTCAAGCGATGAAATGTTTAATATGCTCATAATTGCGCCCGGAACACCATGCCCTGTGCTATCAGCAGTTACCAGCGCAAAGTTGCCGTTAACTAATTTACTTGCCCAGTAAAAATCGCCGCTTACAACATCTTTGGGCTGAAAGAAAATAAAGTAATCGTTTAAATTTTCATCCAATAATTCTTTTGCAGCCAAAAAGCTACGCTGTATGCGCTCTGCATAATTGATGCTATCGGTTATTTCTTTGTGTTTTTCTTCTACAATTTTTTTCTGTTCGACAATTGTAATTGTTGCTCTTTTAATTTCTCTTGCAAGTTCCTTTGCCTTTTCTATTAAGCGCCTTCCATTCCACCTAATCAGAAGCAAGACACATGACACAATAAGAATGGCATACAGAGTATACATCCACCATGTTCTCCACAAGGGAGGCAATACTTTAAAAGTATAAGTTATGGGTTCGCTCCAAACGCCAAATGGGCTTTTTGCCTTTAATTTAAAAGTATAGGTACCTTCATTAATGTTTCCAAATGACACGTTAGTTTTTTTCGTAGGCGGACTCCAGTTTTTATCATAACCCTCAAGGAAATATTGATACATTATGAGATAAGGTTTTGATGGTTCTATTGCAGCATAATCGAACGAAACGTGATTATTCTCATAAGGAAGTACAAGGTTCAGTGGCAGAGGATAAAACTTAGTAATACTGTCAAATAGTATTCCTGAAAACTTTTTGAGTAAGCTGTCACGCACTTCATCAGAAAGTATTTTACCATAGGTCATTACTTCTTGTTGGGCTAAAACTGCGCTATCAATTTTCACATCGCTTAAACCTTTTTGAAAATCGTACCAGCAAATATTTTCATCATTGATTCGTATTGCCTGAATAACCACTGCAGGCGGTTCCGGATTTCTGTTTACCGCATTATAATCAAAACGTACCAAGCCGGTTTTATCACTGCCTGTGGCTATCCATATTATTCCCTTACTGTCCTGATACATTGCGTTTTGCCCGGTATTCACATCTTTAACAGGATAACCCATTTCTGAATTATAAATTTCAAAAACAGGAGTATAGTTTTTTAACTCCTCATTACTCATATTATTTTGTGCTGGAATACTAAATAGCGTGTTTCCAACTTTTCCGGAATTTGAAGCCTTGGAGAAGCCAGTTAGCACAGCTACTCCATTGTTTGTCCCTATTACTACGTTTTGTTCTTTGGAAATGAGAACTTGTGTTACCGTGTTATCGGGCAGCCCATGTGCGGTTGTGTAATTTATAAATGATTTCCCATCAAAGCGACTTATTCCGTCGGGAGTGCCAAACCATATATTTCCCGTTTTATCTTCTGTGATGCAGTAAACCACGTTGTTTGCGAGCCCTTGCAAAGTTGTAAAATTTGTAAAGGATTCTGAACCTGTCCTTGCTTGTCCCGAACTTATTTCGGAAACCTTGGCTGCATAACTGTAACAGCTCACTCCGCCACCATCAGTTCCAAACCATAGTTTACCGTTTTTATCTTCGGTGACGCACCATACCTTCTTACCAGTCAGTCCTTGTTTGGTAGTATAATTTGTAAAAGATGTCCCATTATAGCGTGATACCCCTCCCCCATTGGTTCCGAACCAAATATTTCCTGTTTTGTCTTCCTTTATGCAAAAAACCCTATCATTTGTAAGTCCTTGTTTCGTGGTAAAATTCGTAAAGGATTTTACAAGTATTCCATTGATTTTTTTCAGATCTTTTTCCATTGACAGAGTCATTGTTTCACCTCGTTGTCTGGCAGCGTCAATTGCTTCAACCCTGTTTCCATCAAAACGGAATACACCTCCGTTCATACTGCCGAACCAAAGATTTCCACTTTTATCTTCTGTAATGCTGTATACATCATAACTTAGAAGCCCTTGTGTCTTTGAATAATTCGTAAAGGATTTCCCATCATAGCTGCAAACTCCACCGGTATTAACGCCGAACCACATATTCCCTCTATTATCTTCTGCGATGCTTCTCACCACATTCGTCTGTAAACCTTGTTTGGTGGAAAAATTTGTAAAGCATTTTCCATCATAACGGCAAACTCCTCCGCCATCGGTGCCAAACCAAATATTGCCTGTTTTATCTTCCGTGATGCTCCATACTTTATTATTTACAAGCCCTTGCTCGGTTGTATAATTTGTGAAAGATTTCCCATCGAAGCGGCTTATTCCCTGACCATCAGTACCGAACCAAAGATTTCCCCGTTTATCTTTCGCCATACTTAAAACTACATTACTCACTAAACCTTGCGCGGTAGTATAAGTTATAAATGATTTTCCATCGAAGCAACTTACTCCTCCCCCAGAAGTACCGAACCAAAGATTTCCTTTTTTATCCTCTACCATGCATCTAACCACATTTCTTGCCAGCCCTTGCGCAGTAGTATAATTTGTGAAGGTGTTTCCATTATAGCAACTTACTCCGCCATTAGAAGTGCCAAACCAAATATTTCCTGTTTTATCCAAAGTAATGCACCTCACAACATTATGTGTCAACCCTTGGGCTGTTGTGAAATTGGTGAACAAAGCGCCTTCTGATCTCCCCGAAGGGGCGTTATGGAGAGACTGAGGGTTATATTTACTCACACCTCCTCCATAAGTGCCGAACCAGATATTTCCTGTTTTATCTTCGGCTATGCTAAAAACTGTATTGTTTGCAAGCCCCTGTTTAGTTGTGAAATTGGTAAAGGATTCTCCATTGTAACGACTAACTCCTCCCCCTTCAGTACCAAACCAAAGATTTCCTTTTTTATCTTCCATTATGCTAAAAATAACATCATTTGCAAGCCCCTGTGCAGTGGTGAAATTTGTAAATGATTTCCCATCGTAACGGCTCACTCCCCCGCCATCGGTACCGAACCAAAGATTTCCTACTTTGTCAATAATAGAACATGAAATGGCATCAAGGGGAAGTCCTTGCTCAGTTGTATAGTTTTGCATTTGTGAAAAGCCACCTGCTTCACCCAATATGAAAGAGTTGAAAGGGTTGTCAACAAACGGTAAGAAATCAATTTTCCCATTTAGGTATCTTCTTACAGTTGGTATGGGATGTATGATTTCGCCATTTTCATTTTTTAATACAGGAAGTAAAGTAATTGCCGGAGGGAAGAGTTTCACCTGTGTTGTCCCGCTCTTTAATTTTATAGAGTCTAATGTACCACTTGCTACTTTTGGAATAATTATAATTTCCGGAGCTGGTCGGGTGTCTGAATTGATAATAACAGGGTTTGTAATTAAAGTTGTTATGGGAGATTTGAAAGTTACTTGCTTTTTTGATTCTGCAATTTTATTTTCTTTATTGTTGGAGCAATTTGAAAAAAAGAATAGTCCACTTATAAAAAGTAAGGTTTGAATAATGATATTACTCGTATGTTCTTTTACGGACAATTATTTCAATATTTTTATATCAATCAAAAGTATTAATTATTTATGGAATGATAAAGGATTCACAGACTCCGAATAAAATGAAAAGAGAATCCCTTCCATTGCCATACCAGTTTTTTTTAAGAGCGCTAATTGATACCTTTGTCGCAGATTGAAAAATATAACTATCATACTATTTTTTCTCAGCCAGATTGTTTTTGGGATTTCTGTGAGTTTACATGCACAAACAGATACTTCCTGGGCTTCTGACGAAATACTTTTGAATGGCAAACGCTACAAGGCTATTGATGAAAAAAAAACAGGAATCGCAGCAAGCAAAAAAAAACAAAAATTACCCGACAGCATTTTTATTATTGACAATAAAAAATTCCAATATTATAATAATTGGCTTACCGGAGGCGCCGGATGGCAACAAAATTTAACTTATAAACGAGAATTGGGTTTTGCCGGAGGCATCGATTTTAATTTCCATTTTAAACATAATTATTTTCAGTCAGGGGTAATGGTTTCCGGCTTACGTTTAAGCTCCTATAATAACTACCAGCTTCATTTAGGCTATGGCAAACGCTTTGAAGACAAGGATTATCAATTTTCAGCATTTATTGGTGCTTCTTATTCTATCGGTACACAGGTAACTCAAATTGATTCAATAAAATATGTCAGAAAAAATTATAGCCAGCCGGGCATCTATTTACAAGGGGAGATTGTAAAAAAAATAACTTATGATGTAGGTGCAGGCTTTAGTATGTTTGCCGATTGGAACAAAGAACAGAGTATGATTGGCTTGCGAATTATTCTCTATTTTTCAGGAGCGTATATTGGCAAAAAAAACAAAACTTATGAAGATTATCAATAAAATGTAAGATAGAAAATGGCAGATGTAAGATGTCGAAAACTATTTTAAACTATTAGAAAATCCATTTTACATCTCCCATTTCACAGGACATTAAATTTTAAATAAATTTCTCTCCTTTTGTCATTTTTACATCATTCACAAAAGTTTTTATTTGTTGTTCATCCTCCTTTTTGCAGATTAATAGAATGCCATCCGATTCAACAACAATATACCCCTCTAAACCCTGAAGTACCACCAATTTATCTTTGGGAACATTAATAATGCAATTTTTTGAATTATAACTTATTACATTATTTCCGACAATCGCATTTTTATTCTCATCACATTCAATATGTCCATACAATGATCCCCATGTACCCAAATCACTCCATCCGATTGCAGAAGCCCTTACATAAACATTTTCCGCTTTTTCCATGATGGCGTAATCAATTGAAATATTTTTACATCGTGCATAAACCGAAGCAATAAATTCAGTCTCTTGAGGAGTGTTATAAACACCATTACCATCTTTAAAAAGTGCAGCCATTTCAGGCGAATGTAGTTCAAACGCATTCATTACGCTTTTCACACTCCAAACAAAAATGCCCGAATTCCAAAGAAAATCGCCACTTTGCAAAAAGAATTTAGCCATCTCCAAATCCGGTTTTTCAGAAAATGTTTTTACCCTTTTTATCCTACTGTCCTTCTCTTTTACCTCTAATTCTACAAATTGAATATAGCCATACCCCGTGTCGGGTCTACTTGGGTGAATACCAAGCGTTACCAAACAATCTTCAGATGCAGCTTTTCTAATGCAGGACTTTATGGCTTTTACAAAGGTATCTTCCTTTGTAATTAAATGGTCGGAAGGAGCAATTATAGTTATTGCATCCGGGTTTAGCTGAGCTATTTTGTAGCAGGCATAAGCTACACAGGGCGCTGTATTTTTGCGCATAGGCTCACTTAAAATAACATTATCAGAAATACCAGGTATTTGTTCTTTCACCAAATAAACATAGGAATCGTTGGTAACGATATAAATATTTTCTTTAGGACAAAGACGTAAGAAACGATTGTATGTTTGTTGCAACAAGGTTTGTCCTGTTCCTAAAATATCCATAAACTGCTTTGGATGTGCCGTTCTACTCATCGGCCAAAAACGGCTTCCTATGCCACCAGCCATTATCACACAATAATTATTTTTCATATTCTATTTTTATTTCACCTCATACCGGTTACGAATAAACGAATGGTTACAAATTTACAAATAGTGTTTTGCTACTTCTTAAATTCACTCCTATTCATTGTTGCGTAAAAAATAATCAGTTTCGTAAATTCGTTTTTTATACGTTTATTAGTAACCGTTATTCGTTGAATTTAATTTAATTTTTTTAGTGCCAATCGTAAATTTTCAATAACGCTTCCTACATCCTCTAACTTGCAGGTTCCAACCGATAAACGATACCAATTTGAATCAGGCGATGCTCCAAATGCATAAAAAGGAACCAGACCAACTTTTGCTTCTTCCAAAATATATTTAGTAACATCCTGAGTGGTTTTCAAAACAGTTCCATCACTTGTTTTTTTACCATGCAAGGCAATCTGTACAGTTAAATATATTGCAGCTTCGGGCGCAATTGCATCAACCTGGAAGCCTTCTGCTTTTAAACTCTGAAAACCTTTATAAAAACCATCCAGGCTATTGCTGATTTTTGTTTTTATGTTCCCCAAAAAAATATCGTAATTAACCAGATTATTGAGATATAACGCAGTACCTATTTGTTCCGGTTTTGGTGCCCAGGCTCCTACGTGGGTCAAAATCAATTTCATTTTATCAATGATTTTTTTGGGTCCCATCGACCAGCCAACACGAACACCAGTTGCGGCTAGTGATTTTGATATTCCATCAATGTAAACAGTATAGTTCCTCATTTCGGGACGCAGACTTACCGGACAATAATGTTTAGTTGTCCCATGAGTAAGAGCCCAATATATCTGGTCATACATCAGGTATACAGGTTTTGTACCTTTGGCTTCACGGATATTGTTTTCCTCCAAAATTAAATCACATATTTCTTCTAAGTCTTTTTTTCTGAATGTTGTACCCGTTGGATTTAAAGGCGAACACAAAACAATTAAATTAGCTGAGCTGATATGAGGTTTTAAATCAAGAGCCGTTGGCATAAATTTAGCCGCAGGAGATGTTTCAATCAATACCTGTTTGGCTCCATTTAAATAGGTATAGTGGCTGTTATTCCAGGAAGGGACAGGAAAAACAACCGTATCTCCTGGATCAACTATCGCACGGAATGTGGCATAAATAACTGGTCGTGCACCTCCGGAAATAACTATCTCATCCGATTTATAATTTAAGTTCCCCCGCTCCTTCAATAATTTTGAAACAGCCTGACGTAATTCCAACATACCATCAGCGGCAGGATAATTAGTCTGATCATCATTATAGGCATCGATGATAGCTTTTTTCAATTCAACTGGTATTGGAAATACTTTAGGGTTGAAATCACCTATCGTAAGATTATAAATTTTTTCTCCCTGTTTTATTTTTTCATTTATTGCTGCTGCAAGTGTAATGATATCAGAACCAAGAATATTTTCAGCAAGTTTGGAAATAATCAAATCTTTGCCTTTATCAAGAGTGGTAGCGTTCATTTTATTGTTTTTTTGTTTGAGGATTCAAATTTATCTTCCGATCACTATCAAAATTAAATCGTAATTATTCCTTTTCAGATGAAAAACAAATTTAGGAAAAACCTTGCAAATTAAGCCGATATGTTCATTATTTTTTATTTAGAATTCGTGTGCGTTTTGCAACAAAGGACGCTTAATTACAATCACTTCTGCAAGCGGACTAAATAAATACATTCGTTTAGTATTAAGCTCCTGACATTTATATCGTTTCCGGATTTGCTCCCCTTTTATAAAATTGCGACTTTTATTATGTTGAAATATCGTTCCTAATGGCAACTCCTCCAATAAAATAGTATCCTTACGTATATCATAGTTTTTTAAAACCCGCAACAAATTAATGTCCGAACAACTTGAAGCTGCCGGATTGTTCATGTATTTGCGTAGTGCAATTATCACATCTATAGGAAAGATATCAGGAATTAAAAATTGCTGCATTAAAAATTTATAGTGCAGTTTCCACTCCTCTCCATGGGGTTTCACCGAGTTTTTATTTTTAATATAATTCGACAAATGTGCAATTTCGTGAACAAGCGTAATTAAAAACGCATACTTATTCATGTCGTAATTGATAGTAATCAAATGATTTTCTCCTTTTGTAGGAGGCCGATAATCACCGTATTTGGTTGTTCGGCTTTTTTTTATCCGTAATTTAAAATCAAATTTATATATCCATTCCGAAATGGTTGGTACTGCCTTTTCGGGAATATACTTATGCAGAATTGATTGGTTGCGGTTAATTTGGGTCATTAAACTACTTTAGAAAATGATACACTAAAAAACTGGAAAGGTAAGCCAGGGCGCTCATATACAGAAACTGAATGACAGGCCACTTCCAGTGTTTTGTTTCACGGTAAACAACTGCGAGTGTGCTCATACATTGCATTGCAAAGGCGTAAAATATCAAAAGTGAAAAACCAACGGCAATAGAAAATTGTGGCAATCCCGTTACCGGATTCACTTCCGAATGCATCTTTTCACGCAAAGTATGTGTGTTATCTGAATTTCCTGCACTATAAATAGTTGCCATGGTGCCAACAAACACCTCACGGGCTGCGAAGGAAGTAACCAAAGCAATCCCGATTTTCCAATCGAACCCTAATGGCGCAATGACAGGTTCCAGTGATTTACCAATTATTCCTGCGAATGATGACTCCAGTTGTTCTGATGATATTTTTAATTTACGTTCTTCACTGCTATAGGTTTTAACCATCTCGGGAGTTTCATATTTTTTTTCAATTATTTCTAAACGGTCGCCCGGAGCATGTGATGACAAGTACCAGAGTATTACCGACATTGCCAGAATAATTTTACCTGCATCAAACAAAAAAGATTTTACTTTATCAAAAATGGTCAGCCCTACTGTTCGCCATTGTGGACTGCGGTAAACGGGCAGTTCCATAATAAAATAACTTTTTTCACGAGCTTTCAAAATTCGCTGCATCACCAGGGAGGTGAGCATGGCTGCACTAAATCCAACCAAATAAAGGCACATCAAAATCAGTCCCTGGTAATTAAAAATACCGAAACTTTTATTTGCAGGAACCACCAATGAAATCAATAAGGTATAAACGGGTAATCGTGCTGAACAACTGATAAGCGGGGTTATCATTATTGTAATCACCCGTTCTTTCCAGCTACTCATGGTGCGGGAACTCATAATAGCGGG
This sequence comes from Bacteroidia bacterium, assembly GCA_036170695.1. Classification (GTDB taxonomy): domain Bacteria; phylum Bacteroidota; class Bacteroidia; order 2-12-FULL-35-15; family 2-12-FULL-35-15; genus 2-12-FULL-35-15. The sequence goes on along the minus strand of JAVHPR010000150.1, from coordinate 8,219 downwards.
TATAGCACATGCTACGCCGCTTATTAAAGGGATTACTGAACGCCCGTTCAGCCCGAACTTACGCATAAGTTTATCCATAATAAAACTGACACGTGCCATATATCCTGTATCTTCCAGAATGGCGATAAAGGCAAATAACAAGGCTATTTGCGGAACAAACACGATTACACCACTCAATCCGGCTAAAATACCGTTTACAATTAAATTGGTAAGTTCCCCCGGTGGCAGCGTTACTGTGGCAATGTTGGAGAAAACAACAAATAAAGTCTCAATCCATTTCATTGGATAAGCCGCCAGAAAAAAAATAGTTTGAAAAATCAGAAAAAGAATAATCAAAAAGATGGTATATCCCCAGATGCGATGCGTTAAAATACTATCTAACTTATGACTGAATGATTCAGTTTTTACTGCCGATTTATGAGTAACACAATCTGCAACAATACGATTAATAACCTTATACCTCTCCACAGTTTCCAAGGATTGCAACTGTTGCCCCTCAATTGCAGAAGCATTTAAAACCGCCGCTATTTTTTCTTTTTTGTCAGGATTTTTATCGAAGTATTGAATCTCTGAAAAATTACTGATAATCTGAAAAGCAGCGAAATCACTATTCACATTAACAATGTCCGAAATTTTTTCAATCAATTCAGGTGCCAGTATTTTCAAATCAATAAAATCATATTGAGGAACTGGCAATGGCTGTAATATAGCTTGCTTCAAGGCTTCGATCCCTTCTTTATTGCGGGCACTTACACCCACCACCTTTACACCTAATTTCTCGGAAAGCCTTATCGCATCAATTACATCGCCCTCTTTCTCCACCAGATCCATCATATTTAATACCAGTATCACAGGCATTTTCAAGTCAATGATCTGAGATACCAGAAACAAATTACGTTTCAGATTACTTGCATCAGCAACTATAATGGTAACGTCTGGAAAGTCTCTATTATCAGTATTACAAAGAACTTCAAAGGCAACACGTTCATCAAGGGATTTTGGATAGAGGCTATAGGTTCCGGGCAAATCAATTATTTCGGCAGTAACAGAGGCACTTAACTTTGCTGTTCCTGATTTTTTATCAACAGTAACGCCTGGGAAATTTCCTGTTTTTTGATTTAAACCAGTAAGCGCATTAAATAAAGTTGATTTGCCACTGTTGGGATTTCCAACCAGAGCCACTTTCAGGAATGTTTTATCAGAAAAATTTACAAAGGAATGATTCGCTTCCACCAACCTGAATTTTAGATTTTAGCAGCTAATAAAGAGATAAGCACAGTAGAAGCTTCGGCCTTACGCAGACTTAGCACATACCCCGAAATATTGATGGCTATTGGATCCCCCAGAGGAGCCACACGATCAAGTTTCACTATTTCTCCAGGAGTACATCCCATTTCAAGTAATTTAAGTGCTAAATTTTTATCCGTGAAAGAATCAATAATTGCACTTTGACCTATTTTTAACTGTGACAAATTTTTAAGCTTCGCATTCATATTTATACAAAGGTACGCTTTCTTCTGCCATTTCGAAATGAAACCAATACCTTAAAGAGGGTATTATTAAACTCTGATTGGTAATAAAAAAAATTAAATTTGTTTTTGGGAGGTTTTAGTAGTTTCAATTTTATTCCATTTAGGACAATCGTTGCATTTATTCTTTTTATGAAATAATGAACATCCGGAATGCAATAAAATTCCAAAAATAAATAACAAAGAAAATATTTTTTTAATTGAGATTTTCATAGCGAAATTATGATCATAAAATATTTTTATATTTGACTTTATGTAAGATAATTTATTAAAATAATTGAATGTCAATTTGGTGCGTCATTGCGAGGGAGTTTTTCGCGACCGAAGCAATCTCACATCATTAAATAAGATTGCTTCGACTGAAAAAGTCTCGCAATGACGTATTGAACAAAGCATTTAGATAAAAAAAATTTATAGCATTTTAACATATATAAAGTCTATTATGTTCTTCAAAGAAAAATTCCCCAATAACCTGATAATCACAAATATCGATCCGCAATTTGAAGGAATTTTAGTTTTTTACAAGACTTAAAATAGAATCAAAAATCCAGCGTCCGTCAATATTACTTAAAACTCCATCAGTAGCACGTTCAGGGTGAGGCATCATTCCAAATACGTTTTTGTTGGCATTACAAACCCCTGCAATATTTTCGATGGAACCATTTGGGTTAGCAGCCTCGGATACAAGACCGTTTTCATCGCAGTAGCGGAAAAGAATTTGCCCGTTTGCATTTAATTGTTTTAATGTTTCATTGTCCGTATAAAAACAACCCTCCGCATGTGCGATCGGGATTTTTAATGCCATGTCTTTCGGGATTTCCGACGTAATTAAGGTTTCATTATTCACTGTTTTGATAAAAATATTTTTGCAAACGAATTTACGCTCTGTATTATGCAGTAATGCACCCGGGACTAATCCTGCTTCACACAATATTTGAAAGCCATTGCAAATGCCCAATACATAACCACCCTGGTTAGCAAATTCTATAACTTTTTCCATAATAGGCGAAAAACGTGCAATAGCACCTGATCGCAAATAATCACCATAAGAAAATCCACCGGGAAGTATAATAAAATCAGCTCCTTTTAGGTCAGCATCTTTATGCCATAACTCTATTACTTCTTGCCCCATGATATCGCGCAAAACATAAATCATGTCCTGATCACAATTCGACCCCGGGAAAATTACTACTCCAAATTTGCTCATAATCTATGATTAAATTTTACGATTTTTTTATACTTACAAAGATACAAAATATTTTTGCCTAGCCAAGAAGGTTGTCAATTGTAAGGTTGTTTATAATTAGCGGAAAAGCTGATTGATAAAAACAGATGTAAGAAGCGAAAGAAACAATAATTCACCCCACCATTCTTTTTTAATTTTCAGAAAATAGTTGGCACAAAATACTGAAGCGGGAATGGCTAATGCTGAAAAACTACGAATTGATATTTCAGGTGCTAAAAATATAGATATCAGCGCGAAAGCGGAAAACCAAAGGAGAAGTAAAATACCTTTTTTATTTTTTTGAGTAGCATCCAAAAAACCAGTAAATAATTTTCCGAAGGAAAATAATAAAATCAACAAACTTACTCCCAACATAAAATAAAAACTTGTTGAAAGTTTTGGAATTGTGTGTTGATGCAAACCAGGGAAAAACAATTTTATATTCCACCAATACCCAAGCATATCATTACAGAAATAATATGAAAACAAAAATGTATATGGGACAAGTATTCCTATGAATGAAATCACCCATTCGCGCCAGTTAAATGGCCTGAAAAGAATAAATCCAACTCCTAATAAAGGTAAAAAAACGATACTTGGAAAATAAAAAAGTGTAGCGATGGAGAACAATAAACCTGAGTCAAATGCATTTGAAAATGCATTATCTTTTTTGTAAGAACAAACTATCTTATTAATAGCAAGCAATACAAAGAAACTAGCGAATATTAATGGATGCAAGTTTAGCAGTGTTCCATCGGCGCTCATAAATACAATATAAAACAATGCCGGAAGAAAGGAAGGTTTAGCAAGTATTCCATTTTCATTAATAATGTAATTGAGTAAAAATGCCTCTGCAACAATTAATATAAATGCGATGAGCGTAGCAATAAAATGAAAATTGGCGACAGGGTTTGATAGTATTTCGTAAAGCGGCATGCTATATTTTACAATACCGCTTTGTTCAGAAAAAAAACCAACGGCCCATAATACCGAAGCAAATAATGGTATTAAAATATAAGATGAAGGATTGTTGTTTTTAAAAAATCGTATTAACATAATAAATAACGGTTACTACTAACGAATAAAAAAAACGAATTTACGAAACTTGGATTGCTACATTTTATACCTACCGTTTCGTAAATCCGTATAGATTCGTTATTAGTAACCAGTAAATTGGTCTAGTGTTGAGTTAATTATAAAAAGACGTAATGTCATGTCGAGTTTTGACGAGACATCTTTTTTTAATGAAAAAGATTCCTCCACAAGGTCGGAATGACATACAATACGTCAAAGTAAATTTAACTTAACACTAGATTAGTTATTCGGAATATTACATTTCAATAAAATCAAATTTCAAATCAACCATGTCGGAAAACTCTTTTCCTGAATCCAATATATCTTCACTACGTTTATCATAATGCCATTCAATATTAATTTTATAACCTTGGTTGGCAAATTTTTTGGAGAGTAACAATATATCCATGATATATTTTGCAGAAGTAGAGTTAAAGTAATCTAATTTAAATACAAAAATCAAAGTTGAATCATCCTTCATTTCATGCTTTCGCCAATAAGCTATTCCTTCAAATTGAATAATCCAATTTATTAAAGGCGTATAAAATTTACCTGCATTTTCAGGTCGTGATTCTCCTGAAATAACAAATCGGTTAGTTGCTGTATCAAACATTACCGCTGGTGAATCTTCCGTAGCTTCAATAATCAGTGAATCCATATATTAACAATTTGAAAATTTACTAATTTGAAAAGGACAAGCACCTATCTTCAAAAAAATAAATCAGCGCGTTTTTTTATTTATTAATATTCGATATAATTAAACTTCAAATCAACGGTATCCGAAAATTCATTTCCGGCATCTAACATGTCATCATCGCGTTGGTCATAATGCCATTCTACATCAATTTTGTACCCCTGCTCAACAAATTTTTTAATGACTAATAATATATCCATAATATATTTTGCAGAAGTAGAATTGAAATAATCCAGTTTAAACATAAAAATTAAAGTTGAATCATCATTTAATTCATTTTTTCTCGAATGAAGAACCTCTTCAAATTTAACAATCCAATTTATTACCGGAGTATAAAATTTACCAGCGTTTTCAGGTCGCGATTCTCCTGAAATAGTAAAACGGTTTGAACCAATATCAAACATTATTTTGGGTGAATCTTCCGTTGCTTCAATTATAAGCGAATCCATATTTTATTAATTTGATAATTTAAAAGTTTATAAAAGAAAAATGCATCCGTTGATTTTAAAATCTGCACATTTCAAAATTGCTTTAGTATATTTTATTTTTGAATTTTTATCTCAGTTTGAAAAAGATAGAACGATGTATGTTCTGTCATTGGTTTAAAATCAAATTTAATTTTATTGTCCGATTTAATTGCAATATCAATTATTCCCAAACCGGCACTATTTTCATCAACACGTTTGGAAAGCAGTTGTTCACGATACATTTTTTTTAATTCTATAATACTATGACGTGCCACTTTTTCCAACCTTTCCCTCAATGCCGGAACATCACTGTTTAGTATATGGTTTCCGGTAATAACAGTGAAATAATCGTCAGATTTACATAAAAGCAACATTGCAATTTTATGATTTTGATTCCTTAAAGATGAATATTTACTTATATTTTCAATACTTTCTACCAATACATTATAAACTCTTTTGTCGATACCGGTTACAGATTTTAATGCGTTTAATTTGTTTTTGATATTTTTTAATAATGTTGTTGTTACGAGATGATCGAAATGCCCTGTAAAAGCTATCAGGATGTTTTTTTCGCTCATGAATTGGTAAACCTCAAAAGCTGTTGAAACTTGTGTCATACTCACTTTTTTTTGTAAAGTTAAAAACTTCGTATTGGAAATATCAAAAATATGAAAAAAAAACTAGTTCACATAAAAAAAATCGATAGCCTTTACAAATCAATTTTAAAATGTAGGGTTAAGCCTTATACATATTGAAATATGTATTTATTTAAAAATCAGCAGATTTTCAAATTTTCAAATTCTTTATCCCTGATTATTGCTCAAAGTAAAAATCGAATAGTGCCGTAATTGCCTCATTTCCATTTTTCCCTTCTGAAACTTTGGGATTGTCCTCAAAATAGGTATCAATCGCATTCATTATTTCATCATACGAAATAGTTCCATCTTTGTCTATATCATACTTTTTTAACCGTTCGGGAATAGCGGAAATATTACCTTTTTTCTTCTCGACTTTACTTTTATCACTGGAAGAGCCAGAATTTTCTATTTTTTTATCTGTAGCCTCACTGGTTTCTTTCATCTTTTTCACTTTTGTAAGTTGTTCTGCCATTAAATCAACTTTTAACACCTTAAATTCCGTTCTGCGATTCATTTGACGCCCAGATTCAGTACTGTTAGTGGCTACAGGTTGATCTGCTCCATAACCCTTATATTTTATCCGGGCTTTATCACCGCCCTTGCTAACAAGATAGTCTGTTACGGCTTTTGCTCTTTGTTCAGAAAGTTGCCGGTTGCTTTTTGCAGATCCAACATTATCAGTGTGACCTGCTATTTCTATTTCCAGAGAAGTCATATCATTCATAAGCTTAGCTGCCCTTTGTAACTCTGAAAAGGATTCTTTTCGAAGTGTAGATTGATTAGAATCAAAGAAAATATTATTAAGAACTATCTTTTTCCCGGCTTCCACCTTTTGAAGTGTGACATCTTCTATGGTTTTCTCATATCCAACGGTATCGGGCATTTCAATACTAACTGAATGAAACAAATAGCCGGATTTGTTAAAAACAACATCATAATTATTTCCGGGAGATAAGGGGATATTATATCTGCCTTCGCCATTACTTTGTCCCTTTTCGACTGATTGACTTGTAAAATTGTCGATAATTTCTATTTGCACTTTAAGTGGATACCCGTTTTCGTCAATAACTCTTCCAATAATAAACGCTTTTTTTGGTTTTATTTTCATCGCCTTTAAGGGCACATCGGGAATGTAAACAGTACCTAATTTAGTTTTGTCGCTTGCTAATAATGCGAGTGTAAATTCTCCATTAACTTTACTAAGTTCTTTTACGACAGTACCCATTGTATCGGCTAAAAATATTTTTTTAAATTTTTTTGTTTCTTTTTTGTCGAGACCAATTGTTACCTCTCTATCTGCATCAACGTTCAAAAATTGAAAAGAACCGTTTTGATCGGTTTTGGTTGTTTTAAATATTTCCCCCTTTTCACCCAATAGGTTTACTGTCGAATTAGCCAGAGGGGCTTTATCTGCAATAAACATTCCTTTATAATCAATCCGGGCAAGCGTATCTTTAGGACGGGTAGCAACTACCTCTTCGGTAGGTTTAGGAGCCACTTTAATTGTATCCAATTCTTCTTCATTTTCATCCTCTTTAGTAACAACAGGAGGTGGTTTTACTTCAGGTTTCACCTCAGCATTAAGTACACCTTTTTTCTGTTTTGATTCTGAACCTTTTTGGGGTACTAAATTCATGTTTAGCACTTTAAGTTCAATTCTATTGTTCAACTGACGTCCTTCTTCGGTGAGGTTACTTGCAATAGCATTGCTGGGACCATATCCCTTATATTTTATACGAACAGTATCAAACCCACTGCTAATGAAAATATCAGCGGCTGCTTTTGCCCGTTGTTCTGAAAGTTGCCGGAGTAATTCTACAGAACCAAACTTATCGGTGAATCCTGAAATTTCAATTTGAAGAGAAGACATATCGTTGAGCAAAGCTATCACCCGCTCCAAATCAGGACGTGACTCATCAATTTCTAATGCCTGATTGTAGTCAAAGGAAAGACAGTTGAGAACTGTGCTTTTTCCCACATTTACTTCCTTTAATATTATATCTGCAAGTTTTTTTTCACATCCTGCAGAGTCCGGAATAGGAACAAGTACCGATTGAAATAAATAGCCCGGTTTGCTTATATAAACAATATAATTATTTTTTTTAGCTACAGGAATCCTGAAATTTCCTTTGCTTTTGCTTTCGGATTGATCAACAAATTCTTTAGTTTGAAAATCGATGACATCCAGATGAGCGCTGATCAGGTTTTTTTTCTCGTCAAGTATCCTGCCTGAAATAAAAGCATCTTTTTTTCCTAACTCCTTTTGCTGGGCACAAAGGAATAAAGTGAAAGAACAAAAAAAGAGGGTAAAAAGTGCTTTCATTAAAAATAAATTGTCCCGATTGCTAACGGGAAGATGATTCACAAATTTATTAATTGATGCAAAAATTTCTAAATTCCATAATAAACGTAATCTAAACCATCACCGAAAAATTATAATTCATAAAACTAAAAACAATAATGAATTCCCTGTTTTGGGCTGAATTAATTGCTAAAGGTGTAAATTTTTGACATATTTAACAAATATTATTATTATTCCCCAGGGCTACCGCATGACTAACAATTGATTGTCAATAAGATATCAATAGTATG
>JAVHPR010000149.1:0-19588 GCA_036170695.1 Bacteroidia bacterium | reverse complement strand
TACTCCGCTAAGTTATATTTTTATCACTTGACCCCCAACTTTTCCGATTGACCCAAACAAACTTGACTTGACACTAGTGTTGTTTAATTGTAAAAAGACGCAATGTCATGTCGAGGTTTGTCGAGACATCTTTTTATAAATGAAAAAGATTCCTCCACTGCGGTCAGAATAACATACCATACGTCAAAGCAAATTTAACTAAACACAAAAAGTATAGTACACCAACTTTGAACTCTCAACTTTGAACTCTCAACTGTTTCAATTCCCTTCAAATACGACTACCTGTATAGCCCTGCCTTTATCTGAAGTTTCAAAGGCTTTTAATTGTTTTAATTTAGGGTCAGCGTTCAATTGCTCCAATGAAATACCATTTTCTACAATAGAGAACCAGTTGTCCCAGATTATGAAATAATGTTCGGGACGTTTTTCGTTTGAGATATTTATTAAATTTTTATTGTATTGAGGATTAAATGGGTCTCTATTCAATAACATGTTAATATATGGATGAGAATAGTAAATGAATGGCTTCTCCTCTGAGGAATTAATTTGTAGTGAATTAACGGCGTCCGCAATTAAAATTTGATCGGCGGTTAAACTCAAATCCCTCTTCCAGTTAACTGATGCGGGGTTGGGGACAAAAGGAAATATAATTACGAAGCCTGCAAAAACAACAGCTAAGAAGCCCCTCCCGACCTCCCCAAAGGGGAGGAGATGCTTCCCACTATACCTCCCGTTTGTCTTGTGTGTTGGTTCTCCTCCCCCTCGGGGAGGTAGGGAGGGGCTTATTGTTATAAAATTATACCCTTTAAGTGCAACAATAACAGCCAAAGGAACTACACTAACCAAAACTCTTTTTAAACCCATTGATTCAAAAATACCGAAATACCAGAATACAACATGTGCCATGAAAAAGTCCAGGAATGAGCCATAAATCAGTAATGTTTCTGCACTGCATAGTTCTGAACAGTACGTTTCTGTTTTTTTTCTGATAAAAACAGCTGTTATTTTTTTCACAAAACCTAATCCTAATAAGACATATAGTGGAATTCCGATAATGTAATTCATTTGTACAAAAAAGTGGGAAAGATTGCCGCTGCCATATTTTCCGCTGGAGCCGCTGTATGGTATCTTAGTAAACACCCACAAAATGTCGTGGTAATAAAAAACACCGGAAATACTGTAAACAACATGTCCTAATAAGAGCCAGGGTAAATACTTATATTGTTTATTAACGATAAAATAAAATGCAAACCCTGCAATGATGATAAGACCTTCTGAACGAATAAATGGTAAGAAGGAAATGGCGCAAATGGCAAGCAAAAATCTTTTGTTTAACACCCAATAAACACCCAGAATAACAACTAAAGAAAATAAAGGTTCGGTGAGTCCCGAAAAAATATGAATAAAATATCCCGGGGTAAAACACAAAAATACAGCACCTAGCCATGCATTTTTGTAATTAAGATTTTTGGCTATTTTGTAGCTGAACCAAATTGTGAGAGCTGCAATGCAACAGTTGAAGAGTTTTATTCCAACAAATCCAAATTGAGCAAAGGGGGCGCTCAGCAATACAAATAGAGGTTTTGCCCAATGATTCAAAAATAATTCAGGATGCTGAAAGGCGTATTTCGAAAATAAAAAATGTGTAATACTATCGCCTGAATCGCAAGTTCCCTTGGTATTTATGGCAACTAAAACAAGTGCAATAAAATAACCGGTAACACCAAACAAAACACCTTTATCCTGAGTGTCAAATTTATTTGATAGTACCCTGAAATTCATCTATTGTTTCAACCGTTTTCGAGGATTTTGCTTCTAGTGTAGCGTTTATTTTGCTTTGTTGTAGTCTTTTCTACCAAGGTGGAGGAATCTTTTCATTTATAAAAAGATGTCTCGTCAAACCTCGACATGACATTAGGACATTTATAATTAAATCAAAAACGAAACAAAACTGTTTGATGAAATAAATTAAAACTTACGTTTAAACTTATTATTAGGATTTGCGCCAGGGTTGGCATTATCCTTACGGAAACCACCACTATTTTGCTTCCCACCGGAAGGTTTCTTTTTATCTCTATCGCGACTTTGGTTTGGTGGGCGAGGTACAAAAGTCTGAGTGCTCCTCAAAGCCGTGGAATCGGCTAATTTAAGTTGGCCTTTCGAAAGTTCAGTTAATTGTTTTAGAATTACCTCATCATTCACCGAATCACGGTTCCAGGTAAGGTATGAGCGTTTCATTAAATTAGCAATTTGTTCTACTAAAGCATTTTTTTCATCGCCTTCTGAATATTCTTTTGCCTTGGCAATGATACGTTCTACTGTCTTACCATAATGTTTGTAACGTATATCATTACTTGGATAAAGTACTCTGTCAGGCTTTGTTTGAAATGTTTCGCGTGTAGGCTTCGGGTATGGAGAATCCACATCTAATTTAAAATCAGAAATAATAAATATGTGATCCCATAATTTATGCTTAAAATCAGTGACATCTCGCAAATGCGGATTTAATTGTCCCATTACATTAATGATTGCTTGTGCCACTCTGTTGCGTTCTTCGCGGTCTTCAACAGAAATTGCAAAATCAATCATTTTCTGAATATTTCTTCCATATTCAGGAATAATCATGTGGGGCAGACTTGTGTTATAATCCATTTAATTTGATATTGGGTTGGTATTTGTACTCGGTTGGTAATCTATAAAACGTGTAATCGAGAAAACAAAGATATGGGTTTTTATTTCATTATGCAAAAAAACGCGATATTCGTAGCACAAAATGGAGAATTATTGCGATGGAGAAATAGAGAATTTTAAATTTTCAATTTTTCTAAATCATCAATTCTCTAAATCACTAATTCTCTAAATTCTTAAAAGTGAAACCAAGTATTCCAAAAGGCACCCGTGATTTTTCACCACAAGAAATGGTGAAACGCAATTATATTTTCGATACTATCAAACTAGTGTTTCAACGATACGGCTATTTGCCAATTGAAACACCTGCAATGGAGAATTTATCAACACTCATGGGGAAATATGGGGAGGAAGGGGATAAATTGATTTTTAAGATTTTGAATAGTGGTGATTTTAGCGGAGGGGTTGATATGAGTTTGGATTCAAAACAACTGGTTAATAAGATTTCTGAAAAAGCCCTTCGTTACGATCTAACAGTTCCCTTTGCACGTTATGTTGTTCAACACCAAAGCGAAATTACTTTTCCGTTTAAGCGTTACCAGATACAACCGGTTTGGCGTGCTGATAGACCGCAAAAAGGGCGTTATCGTGAATTTTACCAATGTGATGCGGATGTGATTGGAAGTAATTCATTGATCAATGAAGTGGAGTTGGTTCAATTGATTGATGAGGTATTTACAAAATTAAATGTGCCGGTTTTAATCAAAATAAATAATCGGAAAATATTAAGTGGTATTGCAGAAATAATTGGTGAAAAAGATAAAATTATAACCATTACGGTTGCTATTGATAAATTAGATAAGATTGGTGTGGAAGGCGTAAATAAAGAATTACAAGAAAATGGATTAAGCGAAGTAGCAATTGAAAAACTTCAGCCTCTAATTTCTTTTCAGGGCAGCACCTTAGAAAAATTAAATTTTCTGAAAGGACTTTTAGCTAATTCTGAAATTGGTTTGAAAGGAATTCAGGAAGTTGAAACTATATTTAACAATTTCAATTCCCCCTTTGAAGGGGGCAAGGGGGATGTTTTTCTTCCTTTGCAAACAGCACAGATTGAACTTGATATCACACTTGCCCGCGGCTTGAACTATTACACAGGAGCAATCTTTGAAGTAAAAGCAAATGTTAGTACATTAACCAGCAGCATTTGTGGTGGTGGGAGATATGATGATTTAACTGGTATTTTCGGTTTACCGAACATGTCGGGAGTGGGCATTTCATTTGGTGCGGACAGGATTTATGATGTGATAAATGAATTAAATTTATTTCCTGAATCCGTTGCTGCAAGTACAAAATTATTATTTGTAACTTTCGGTGAAGCGGAACAGAATTATTGTTTGCCGCTATTGGTAATGGTTAGGAAAGCGGGCATTAATTCGGAAATTTATCCTGATGCCGGCGCGAAAATGAAAAAACAAATGAGTTATGCCGATGGAAAAAAAGTTCCGTTTGTTGTAATAGTTGGAAGTGATGAAATGCAAAGTGGGATGCTGACATTGAAGAATATGACATCAGGCGAGCAGGAGAAAATTGCAATTGATTCGATAATTGAAAAACTAAAATAAAAGGTTCACCGCAAAGGCGCTGAGGCGCAAAGTTTTTTGATATTTAAATTTACCACTTGAATCGGGATTTTTTGGAAATGAAATAAATGGATAGAGAGGAATACGACAGATTGTCGAAAGAAATTGTTGATTCATGTCTAACGGTTCATCGATTGATGGGACCAGGGCTGTTAGAGTCTGTTTATGAAATGTGTTTGATGAAGGAATTTGAATTGAGAAAGATTATAGCTCAAAATCAAGTTACTATTTCCCTTATTTATAAAGGTTTCGAATTATCAAAGGAATTCAAAATTGATATTTTGATTGAGAAAGAAATTATACTTGAATTAAAATCTGCCGAGGTAATGCTTCCTGTATTTGATGCCCAAATATTGTCTTATCTTCGTTTAACAGATAAGCGTTTGGGATTCTTAATAAATTTTAATGTTCCGTTAATTAAGAATGGAATAAAACGATTTGTAAATAATTATTAAAAATAAGCTTTGCGTCTTTGCGACTTAGCGGTAAAAAAACTATGCATCAAATTTCCACATCAAAATTAGATTTCTCAAAAATTTCAGAAATCATTTCTAAAAATAAAAAACTCGTTTTATCTGAGAAAGTAAAAACAAATATTGTTCGGTGCCGTGAGTATCTTGACAAAAAAATGGCTTCTCAAAAAGAGGCGATTTATGGTATTAATACCGGTTTTGGTTCCTTGTGTGATATCGTTATTCCAGCTGAGGATTTGGAAAAACTGCAAAAGAATTTAGTGATGTCGCATGCTTGCGGAACAGGAGATGAAGTGCCACAGGAAATTGTGAAGTTGATGCTTTTATTGAAAATTCAGGCGTTTGCCTATGGTAAATCAGGAGTTCAATTACAAACTGTTGAACGATTAGTAGATTTTTTCAATAATGATATAATCCCAATTGTCTATCAACAGGGCTCTTTAGGTGCTTCTGGCGATTTATCTCCACTTGCTCACATGAGTCTGCCATTGTTAGGATTAGGTGAGGTTGTATACCAGAATAAAAAACGGAAATCAGCTGGTGTTCTGAAAGCCCTTAATTTAAAGCCTATTCAGCTAAAATCAAAAGAGGGATTGGCTTTACTGAATGGTACTCAATTCATGAGCGCTTATGGTATTTGGTGTTTGTTGCAAACAAAAAAAATAAAAGTTGCGGCTGATGTGATCAGTGCAATTTCATTAGATGCCTTTGATGGTCGCATTGAGCCATTTAAAATGCATATCCATACAATTCGTCCACATATAGGACAGTCGCAAACAGCAGCGAATATGTTAAAAATACTGGCTGGCAGCGAACTTATTAAACGTAAAAAAAAGCACGTACAGGATCCTTATTCATTCCGCTGTGTTCCTCAAGTGCATGGGGCTTCAAAGGATGCAATCGCTTACGCCGAAAATGTTTTCCTCATTGAAATGAATTCGGTAACAGATAATCCAACAATCTTCCCTTCTGAAGACGAAATTATTTCTGGCGGTAATTTTCATGGGCAACCTCTTGCATTAGCTTTGGATTTTTTAGCCATCGCATTAGCGGAGTTGGGAAATATCTCTGAAAGGCGTACCTATCAATTGATTTCAGGGACCCGTGGTTTACCACCTTTCCTGGTTGCAAAACCGGGATTAAACTCAGGGTTTATGATTCCGCAATATACCGCTGCAAGCATTGTTAGTCAGAATAAACAATTGTGTTCTCCTGCATCCATTGATTCTATTGTTAGTTCAAACGGGCAGGAAGATCACGTTTCGATGGGTGCCAATGCTGCAACAAAATGTTTTAAAGTTGTCGAAAATTTACAACGGATACTTGCAATAGAATTGATGAATGCTTCTCAGGCACTTGAATTCAGAAGACCTTTAAAGTCATCACTATTTATTGAAAAAGTAATTTCTGCGTATCGTAAGCATGTTCCGTTTATAGATTCGGATAAAATAATGTATACTGAAATTGAAAAAAGTGTTCAGTTTTTGAAGGATGCTGATTTCTATATTAAATAAGGTATTTTATGAGTTTTTAATAATAATTACATTGCATATTAAGGTGCTTCTTAAATTTTAATTAGGTAAATTTCAGGGTGTCTATCCTGAAACCATCGCATATATTTCGACAGGCTCAATATGGCTTGCGCGCTGTCAGTCAGAGCTTGTCGAAGACTGTGCGAATGGAATGACAATATTTTATTGAAAATATTAATTATTAATGTATGTTTTTGACAAGCAAAAAATGGTAAATAAATTCAAAGCTCACCCCTGGCACGGTATTAATATTGGCCCTAATGCACCCAATATGGTTACGGCCTTTATTGAGATTGTTCCGACTGATACCGTTAAATACGAAATTGATAAGGATAGCGGACATCTGAAAATAGATCGTCCACAAAAATTTTCCAATGTTGTTCCAACTTTGTATGGTTTTATTCCACAAACCTATTGTGATGTGAAAGTGGCTGAATTTGCGGCATTGAAATCAGGTAGAGAAATAATAATGGGGGATCGCGATCCTTTAGACATTTGTGTATTGTGTGAACGAGCAATCAGTCATGGTGATATAATGATGCAAGCATTTCCTATTGGTGGTTTACGCCTTATTGATAAGGGTGAAGCGGATGATAAAATTATTGCAATCATGAAGGATGATGAAGTTTATGGTAGCTGGAAAGATATTTCTGATTGTAATGAAGCTGTTTTAAATCGTTTGAAACATTACTTTTTAACCTATAAAAATATTCCGGGATTGGAAAAATCTACCTGTGAAATTACTAATGTTTATGGGCGTGAAGAAGCTTATGAAGTGATAAATAGAAGCATGGAGGATTATAGAAATAAATTTTTATTGTAACACTATTTTGCATTTTTAGGAATTATCCTTATTGGTCAATATTCATCCCCCTGCAGCACACCTTCCATCGCTCCCCCTTGACTGACGCACAAGCTCAACACAAGGGGGACTGTTGCATTCTGCTAATTTGTTTAACAAAGGTTCCAAAGAAAATTTAAATATGATTCAAGGGAATATATGGTTGGATACGTTAGGGATTGTAGCGGAAATCCTTTTCTTTTTAGAAAAGATTGAAGCGGAAAGCCCGCCCCTTTCTTTTTTCAAGAAAGGGGAACGCCCAAATAAAAATGTTGAACGCCCCAATAAATTGAATAATAACAATAATAATTAAAAACAGCATATACTATTCTTTAAGATATTGACGTTAGTATTTCAACTCCCCTAAAACTAAACGTCATGAAAACGATAAAAACATCACTACTCTTCGTATTGTGTGTATTGTTCATACAGTCATGCAAGAAAGCCGATCAATGGCAAGAAAATTTATTAGATAGTAAACACAGCCAAACGCTTTATTCGATTTCCTACGGGAGTGATAACAGAAACCAAATGGACATTGCATTACCGAAAAATAGGACAACCAGCACGCCCGTTGTTGTATTAATTCATGGTGGTGCCTGGGTGTTTGGTGATAAATCCTATTTTGCCAGTGACATCCAAAAATTTGCTGATGAAGGAATTGCTTGCGCAACCATCAATTACCGTTTTGCTTCTGATAAAAAAGGGCTGCATAATGATGAAATTGTTTCAGATGTCCGAATGGCCATCGACTTCATTATTTCTAAATCGGAATCATGGCAAATTTCTCCAGAGCGTTTTGGAATTTCGGGCCATAGTGCAGGTGGTAATCTGGCGCTTCTTACGGCTTATACAAAAAACGAAGATGGAAAAATAAAAGCATGTGGATCGTGGGCTGGGCCTTTCGATTTGATTGATGATGATCAATTAAAAATTACTGGCTCAAATGAATTATTTAAATTGTACGTAGGACATACTTTGCAATCTTCTGCAGATACGGTACTTTACAAAGAAGCTTCTCCATATTGGATGCTAAACAACAATTCGGTTCCCACTTTGTTGATTCATGGCACATTGGATCCCGGAGTCCCTCATTCAAATGCAGTAAAGATGAAACTGAAACTTGATAATCTTGGTGTTCAAAATTATTTTTTATCGATGGAAGGCGCCTACCACATTTGGACAGGAGAACATTTAAAACAAGCCAGAAGTACCACCCTAAACTGGTTTAAAACAAAATTATAACTATCTTTATAATATGCTTAATGTATATTGTATTTCGGGAATGGGGGTAGATGAACGTATGTTCAGGAAACTTCAATTGGATAATTGTACTATTCATCATATTAAATGGCTTACACCTTATAAAAATGAAAAACTCCCGGAATACGCATTGCGTTTGGCTGAAAAAATTGATACCAAACAACCATTTGCATTGATCGGTGTTTCGTTTGGAGGAATGTGTTGTGTAGAAATTTCTAAAAAATTAAATCCTGTAAAAGCATTTGTGATTTCGAGTAGTAAAACCAGTGCTGAACTCCCTTTTAAAATTAAGGTATGGTCCCATATTCCATTATATAGGCGATTGAATGATATGGTATATAAAAGAGGGGCGTTAATGGCAAAGGGCTTATTTGGATTTGCAAGTAAAGAGCAAGGGAAACGTTTTAAGCAAATGTTAGACACTGCTCCAAAAGATTATTTTAAACGGGCTGTACACTGTCTTATATCATGGGAAAATCAAGAAGTGCCGGCAAGTGTTATTCAAATTCATGGAACAGCAGATCAGGCATTACCTTATAAAAAAATCAAGAATTGTAATTATCCGATTATCGAGGGAACACATTTTATGATTGTTAATAGGGCAGAGGAGATAAATCTTATCATTAACAACGAGCTGAAAAGTGCGTAATTTCTTATTTTTTCGCTACATTTTCACCGCCCATCAAAACATACTGAATCATATTAGCTCCCATTTTTAGAGCCTTCTGATGAATTTCCGGAGAATCTTTATGTATTTCAAAACTTTCCCAACCATCGCCCAAATCACTTTCGAAATCATAAAAACAAACTAATCGTCCTTGATAAACCAAGCCGAAACCTTGTGGTGTTTTGTTATCGTGTTCGTGAATTTTGGGTAAGCCGTTAGGGAAATCAAATTTCTGGTGGTAAATAGGGTGGGAGAACGGTAGTTCGACAAAATCCAATTCAGGAAATACTTTTTTCATTTGTAAGCGGATGAATTTATCTATTCCGTAATTATCAGAAACATGCAGAAAGCCACCACCAATTAAATAGTTCCGCATATTTTCTGTCTCCTGCAAATTAAACACAATATTACCATGCCCTGTGATGTGAACCAGAGGGTAATTAAATATATCAGGGCTGCCTACTTCAACAATTGCCTGCTCCGGGTTGATATTAGTTTTTAAATTACTGTTGCAAAATTCAATTAAGTTGGAGAGAGATGTTTCAAGATTTGCATACCAATCACCACCGCCATTGTATTTTAACAATGCTATCTGATAGGTAGGAACAGGACTAAATGCAAAACAACAGAATAGAATTGCACACAATAATATCGTTTTTTTTATCATACTTAATCCTTTTTAAAAGGTCCGCTGTTAAAGAAATTAGTACCTTCATCACCTTCCCTGCGAATTTTTGCTTGTATTTTATGTGCCAGATCCGCGTAATGTTTTAAGTTATTTTTATTTAAAAAGATTGCTGCATTTTCATCCCCATTAATATAATTCGCCATGGCAGCCCAGTGAAATTCTTTTTTCTCCATTAAAACATCGAACGCCTTTTTGTCGTCCCAGACTGCATTAACAAAAGCGGCTAGAGCAAAGTGTTTATGAACTAATAAATATTCTGTCGCCTTTGGATAGCGGCTTATAGCATCTTTTAATTGAACAAGTTCCTCAAATTTATGACTCAGCAACCAAATTTTAGCATGCATATCGTCTTCAATCCAGGCACTTGTTTTTTCTATTACTTCTTTTGAATAAAGCATTTATATGATTAAAAATTTTTGCAACAAAGTTACTTGTTTTTCTTTTTGCTCTTACCCTTATTTATTATAAAATCAAGGAGAGTATTTAGTTCATTTTCATTTAAATCATCATCAAAATCATCATCAAAGTCGAAATCAAAGTTCTTATTAAAAGAGTTGGGAAGATTAATTTGTTTCAGCATTTGTGTTAAAAATTGAACCCCTTTTCTTTCTTTTAATTTCAATAGATCCCATTCAAGTCCATTTCGTTCATCGATGATTTCTCTGATATAATTATCAATTTGCTGGGTCGCTCTTTTTTCTGGGAAATGCATAAATTCACCAATGTTCTCGTATTTTGGATGGTGTTTTTGCATTTCTTTTTCCTCTTCGAGTTCATCCACTTGTTCTTTTAACGCTATATTTAACAATTTAAGTTTTTCATCTGTTAAATGTTCTAAGTTTTCATTTTCCTTATGAATGATTTCAATTTCAAGTTTTAGAAGCGTATGTAGGTCTTTTTCATGATATGCATTTGTTACTTTTTTCATTAATTCCTCTTTTTCCAATCTTTTCATTTCATCCAATTCTAAATCGGGATGCAGCATTTTCGCAAGGGATGTATAGATACTTCGAATATTTTTATTTTGTAATTCTTCAGCTTGTTTCTTTTTAATTTCAAAATCAATTTCCCGTTTTGTTTTTTTCCTGCTCTTGGTTTTTGGGCTGTTTTTCTCCTGGTTTTCAAAAATTTCTTTCATTTCAGCTAACTTTTTCGCCATTCCTTCTTCACTCATATCCATATCCGAAAAATCTATGTTTGTTCCAAACATTTCGCTAAACATGTCTCCCATAGAATCTTTCATCATGTCAATTTGTTCACTTTCCTCCTCATCATAAGATGTGTCATTAAAAGAATCATAAATTGCTTTTACATCATCGGAAGGCACTACAAATTTAAATGCACTTTTCAAGTTAGAAATAATTAGAAGACTAAGTTTTTCTTTAGCGATGTTTGTTAGTTTTTCATGTTTATACATTATGAATAATTGTTTAACAAACTCTATCAGTGCATCAGCATAACTTTTCTGTTCCGGTTCTACCTTTGTTATGAAATATTTTACCAGATTCTCATACTTCAACTGTTCACTTTCTATTTGATTGCGAAGTAATTCAATTTTTTTACTGTATTTATTAAACAATGATTGTTCCTTTGATAATATTTTATTTTTAAATTTTGAAAGAACTAACGAACTGCTTTTTTTTAAAGAATCGTCAATGTTAGGAAAAAGAGATTGTTGTTTCATGTTGCTTATGGATATAAATAGTTTTCACAAAAATATTGCATATATTTCAAAATACAATAATATTTTTGGAACTAAATTTAGGACTTTTTTAATTTGCTCCCGCTAGATTTAATGTGACCTAATGGGTGCCATCACACTTTCTCGACTTCACTCGAAATTGCTACCAACACTTCAGTTCGAGCGGAGTCGAGAACCGTGCGTCAGCATGTCTCGTTAGAAAATATTTCTAAAAAATAAAATAGGACTACAGACGGTTTTTTAGATGGAAAATTAATGTAATATCAATTTAACTGGCAAGTATGTTTTCGTTTCAGTTTCGGCTTTTAATATATATACACCTTTTGAATAGCCGGACAAATCAATTGCCTGTGATGATGATATTACATTAAAATGGCCTACTAAATTACCAATACAATCATAAACTATTACACGAATTGGGGTATTAGTATTCCCGGAATCATGAATAAAAATTAATCCATTAGAAGGATTCGGAATTATTTTTAAATCCTCTGAAACGTTCTTTTCATTTAAACTTGTTGTTGTACCGGGACTACACGTAGTATAATTAGCTGACAAATACCTTGCTTTTGCTGGTATTGTTCCCGAACTAATCGCATTTGGGATTCCAATTGATGGCCAGTTACCATTATTTTGAAAGAATGGAGGAATGGTAGAGTGGTAGTATGAAATATCTGTAAGTGAATTGGTTCCTGTTGCATAAATAGTTCCTTTAACATTATTCCCATGTTGAAAATGCCCGATACCATTTATGATATATAATCCTAAAGTAAAGCCTGTGTTTGTTACCTCATTTCCAATAAGATTTTGATTGTCAGAAGCTGGGGCATTATTCATAAAAATGCCATAAAGTTCTCCCCTGTTTCTAAAGAAAGTGTTGTAGGAGCCATTTTTACCGTGAGAATCATCAATTACCATATTTTGTCCTATATTACCCTCAAATAAATTGGCATACACATAGTTGCCGTGCAATACCATATCACCTGCCGAATTTGAAGGCAGGCTGGGCTCTGTCCAATATGGAGTTATGGAATAATTGTAACCAAAAACATTTCCGTTAGCGCCTGATTGCAATAGCATGGAATGACGTAAATGTTTGAATATATTATTTTCAATTAAACATTCCCCACTGGTTGCTGCGCACTCAATACCATATCCTTGTCCTCCGCCACCATAATCAAACGAATCGTGGAAATAAGATCCTGTAATGCTTAAACTGGTGGTTCTGTTTATTGCTATATGAGCAAAATTGCACATATAACTTTCAATACCTGAAATCCAACATTGTGTAGCATAGTTATATACGATATTACTTGTTTGTCCTACTGTTTGATCGGAACGATGAATTTTTAAACATTCTATTCCCACGCCGGAAATCATATTTAATTTAGTTATTTTAGGATTTAATAAAATAGAATAGTTAAGTCTTAATGGACTTTCTAAAATCACTTTATTTGCCGTAATTGAAGCTATTTTGACAATTTGTCCAACAGTTCCGTAGGCCCATGAAGAAAAAAGAAGGCTACTGTCATTAAACGATAATTTTAAATAATCACCGGCTGAAAAGCCTGTTGTATTATTAACATTGATAAATGAACTATCTTTAGCTGCATTACTTGTAAATGATGCAATTGTTGCTGTTGCCGAACCTGAAATAATAATTGCATTTGAAGTGTTTCCGCTACCCAACTCAAATTTTAGCGTGGTACTATCAGGAGAGGCGCCTCTCAATATGAGTCCGGAACGTAGGCTGACGGTTGAATTAAATAAATAAGTTCCCGGTGGAAAATAAATAACACCATCGGCTCCTGAAAGTGAATTGACCGCATTCACAAGTGCTGTATCGTTAGCTGATAGCCCATCACCTAATCCACCAAAATTATTTATGTTAATAACCGTGGGATAATCTGGAATAATTCCTTTGTAACCTGCCAAACTCCAATTAACGGAGCGACTGATGGGTAATACCTGAGCATTTGAATATAGGGTGAAAAAGAGAATACTACTTAGTAAAAATTTGTATTTCATTTTGAATTTTTTTTATTAAAGATAATAAAAAAAGTTCAAAAAAATGTTCTGATAATTGGGAGGGATCTTTTTAGGAAAAGTAAAACTCTAAAATGATTTTTCTGGGCTCATAGCGCAAATTATCTGATTTACCTGTAAGTTCAGATTAATCCCATCTTTATCAACTGTACCGAAAAATTTTATAGGTCAAAAAACCAGTTATTTCGTGTATTAAAGTATCCCAGTTGTACAACACTGAAATTGTGGGAATAAATAAATAATCAAATTCAAATTTTCTTGGGCCGGAAAATCGGTCGGTACTATATGGAGTAACAATAATTCCGGCTTTTTGGAAACAGCCTATACTTCTTCGCATGTGGAATGCAGATGTAATCAATAAAAAATCCCCTTTAATATTTTCTTTATCCAATAATTTTTTTGTGAACAGTGCATTTTCATGCGTGTTTTGCGATTCGTTTTCAATGATAAAATCTTTTGGTGGTATTCCCATATACATCAAATACCGGTTAATGTAATTCCCTTCTTTCATTTCCGGATGCATTATCCGACCGGAACCTCCTGTAAAAATAATTTTTTTAATTTTTCCTCGCTTATATAATTCTATAGCCTGAATCAATCGATCCACACCGCGATAAAACTGCGCACGATCCAAATCCGCATCATATACACTCATTCCACCCAGTACAATACCTGCGTCATACGATTTTAAAGTTTCGATTCGGGTTGCAGGTATTTCCCATAAACGCGCACACTCATCAAATAAAAATGAATTGGTAAAAAAAAGTGTTAAAAGCAAAGCCAGTCGCAAAAATCTCCTTTTTCGAACCGGGTATTTTGACAGTAGCGAAAATAATAATAGCACTATAATCCAAACCAGTGGGGTGATTATAAATACAAAAAGTTTTGAGAGTACAAAAAACATAGCCGATTTTTTTATGTCAAATGTAGAAATTATAATTGAAAAGACTTACCTGTTTTGTGGCTGTCAATGTAGTGCATTAATTTTGGTACGTCATGACGAAGGAGATACGAAGAAGCGATCTCCATTATGCATTTGAGTTAGCTTCTGGCCATAAACCATTGCTATGACAGTCGTTTTTGCTTTTATTAAGTAAGCTTTTATCGCATTATTTTAATACGCCTTATGAGTGTCAAGTATGGTTCTGTCTTTTTAATACCTTTGTTATATGTTTAAAAGAATTATTAAACTTTGTCTTGAATTATTTTTTTTACTGATAGTGTTATTGTGTTTCGTTTGGCACGATATGGTAATTTATGCTGTTTCGCAGGGGAAAGGTCAATTATCAATTGTTTGGAATTCACACCCCATTGAAGAGGCATTGAATGATGGTTCTTTCCCAGATTCTTTAAAACAAAAATTAGAATTAATTGTTGAAATAAAGCAATATGCAATTGATAGTATTGGCATCAACCCAAGCGATAATTACTCGATTGTTTATAATCAACGAAACAAACCAATTTTATATACTGTTACAGCTTGCGAACCTTATTCTTTCAAAGCGAAGGAATGGACGTTTCCAGTTTTGGGAACTGTTTCATACAAAGGTTTTTTTGATAAAAAGGATGCCCAAAATGAAATTTCGGAATTAAAAGTAAAAGGGTATGATGTGGATGTGTATAGTCCTTCGGGGTGGTCAACTCTTGGATGGTTTAAAGATCCCATTCTTTCCAATATGCTTTACAAAAGTGAAGGACAGCTGGCAAACCTAATCATTCATGAACTTAGCCACGGTACGATATATGTTAAAGACAATGTTACATTTAATGAAAATTTAGCCAATTTTATTGGCGATAAAGGCGCTAAAAATTTTCTGATTTATAAATTTGGGATTAACTCACAGCAATACACGGATTATGAACAGAGCAAAAAAGATGAAATTTATTTTAATGAATATATATTAAAAAGTACTGAACGATTAGATAGTTTGTACTCAACTTTTTCTGTAGCCCAATCTGACGAGATAAAAAAACAAAGAAAAAATACATTAATAATGGATATTGTTTTGGGCGTAAATCGTTTATCATTGTTTAAAAAGAATAATTATTTTCACTATTCCTTACAGGCATTTGCCGCTAAAAATGCCTTTTTTATGGCTTTTACCCGGTACGACTCCCAATATGAAATTTTTGAAAGAGAATACCGGGAAAACCACCACTCAAATCTTCGCAATTATTTTTCATTTTTAAAAGAAAAATTTCTTTAATTTTAATAGTGCGTTTTATCTGATAATTATTAGACATAAAACAGTCCGAAACCGAAAAAAATATTAGGTTATCGCTAATTGGGAATAAGCTTGTCAGCATAAATAATTAAATAATCAGACTATGGAAATTCATTTCAGAATTAATGAAAAGGTATCTGCACTTGCAGTTATGGAAGTATTCAGAAACTCCGGTATCAATCGTCCTTTTGATGATGAAAAGCGAATACAAACAATGCTTGACAACTCAAACCTTATCATTTCAGCCTGGAATGGTACAGAATTGATTGGTATTGCGCGTTCCATAACTGATTTTAGCTATTGCTGTTATCTTTCAGATATAGCTATAAAAAAAGAATATCAAAAATTTGGTATTGGAAAAACAATGATAGAGCCTACTCAACAATCAATTGGTGAACAAACTATGTTACTTCTGCTCTCCAACACTTCCGCAATGGAGTATTATCCAAAAGTTGGTTTCGAAAAAGTTGAAAACGGTTATGTAATAAAGCGGAAAGTATAACGATATGAATTATAGTATTATTTGAATTTGTCCCACTAGCTAAATTCTCAACGTGTTATTTTTACAATACTTCGGTACTTTTTAAATCGTCAGGGCTAAAGCCCTTTATTAGTAGCGTTTTGAATAACCCCGCCTTTAAAGGCGGGGTTACAATGAAAACCAATAAACATCGGGACTTTAGTCCCCAATGAAAAAAACTACCGAACCATTATTTTTATAAAAATTAATAAAAAACCGAGGTTATACGTATAGTTTTATTATCTTTGTCGTATAAACTTTTGTTATGGATTCTAAAATCACTTTATCATTTGATAAAAAAGTAATTGAGCGCGCAAAAAAATACGCAGCAAGCAATAATATCAGTTTGTCACGGCTCATGGAATTTCTGTTGGATAAAATCACCACCAATAACTATTCTTCTTTGGAAGATTTACCAGTTTCGGATTGGGTAAATGCAGTTGCCGAAGGACCTTCAGAATATCTTACAAAAACCAAAAATCGTTCAAAGTTAAAAACAGAATACCGGAATCGTAAAAAATGAAAGTATTTCTTGATGCCAATATTCTTGTTTCGGTACTAAACAAAGAATACCCCTTGTTTACTTATAGTGCAAGAGTTTTAAGTTTAGTTGATAATGCGAAATTTAAACTTTATACCTCGCCACTTTGTTTGGCAATTGCTTATTATTTCACAGAAAAAAAGCATGGAAATGCTGAGGCAAGACGTAAAATTAAAATACTATGTGAAAAACTCCGATTTACGACTATTAGTGAAAAAATGGTTTTTGAAGTTGAAAAGAATAAAAAAATACACGATTTTGAAGATGGGTTACAATATTATTCAGCTACTGATAGCGGCTGCAAATATATCATTACAGAAGACCTGGATGATTTTTATTTTTCAGAAATAGAGGTATTACCAAGTAAGCAATTTTTAGAAAAATATATTTTTTAGGTTGTAGGAATTACAAATTATTTATAATAAAATCTGTCATTTTTGTATATAAGTGAAAGCGGGAATTTCCACCCGAAATTCCATGATTCTTATCGGGATAAATAAATAAATCAAACTGTTTATTGGCATTTACCAGTGCATTCACCATTTCCATTGTGTTTTGAAAATGCACATTATCATCAGCACTTCCGTGAATTAGCAGGTATTTTCCTTTTAATTGTTTTACATAATTAATAGGTGAATTATCATCATACCCACCGGTATTTTCTTGTGGAAGACTCATAAAACGTTCAGTATATATGTTGTCATAATAGCGCCAATTGGTAACCGGTGCAACCGCAATTGCAGTTTTAAAATATTCTGCACCTTTTGTAATACATAACGAACTTAAATATCCACCAAAGCTCCAGCCAAATGTGCCAATACGGGTATTATCAACATACGGTAAAGTTCCGAGATATCTGGCTGTTTCTATTTGATCAGCAACTTCTAATTTACCCAGCTGTTTATAAGTGCATTTTTTGAAAGTCGCACCTCTGTACATAGTTCCCCTATTATCAACACACATAACGATATAACCTTTTTGTGCCAGCATTTGATGCCAGAAATAATCCCGTCCATCAAAGCTATTATTTACAGAATTGTGACCCGGACCACCGTAAAAGGTGAGAAATACCGGATATTTTTTCGAAGCATCAAAATTTTGCGGTTTGATCATCCACGCATTTAATTCAATACCGTCAGTAGTTTTGAACATGAACAATTCCTTCTGGCTCAAACGGAACTCCTTCATTTTTTCAGTTAATGCTCCGTTATTTTCAAGCATGCGAATTTGTTTGCCGTGTGAATTGTATATAGCAATTGAATTTGCTGTATTTGCAGACGAAAATGTATTTATATAAAACTTCATTCCGGAGCTGAATTCAGGATTATGCGTTCCTTTCTCAGTTGAAAGTTTTTTCTTTCTTGTACCGTCCGTTTGAATTGCATAAACATCTTTTTCTGTAGCTGTAGTTTCTGAAGCAGTATAAAATATTGTATTTTTTTTTTCGTCAATCCCTTTAAAACTAACAACATCCCAGTTGCCCGTCGTAATCTGATTTTTCAATTTACCGCTCATATCGTATAGATATAAATGATTAAATCCATCTTTTTCACTCATGATAATAAAGTACTTTTTATCATCAGTAAAATAAACATAATCACCTTCGGATTCATGAATATCAATGTAAGTGTCGTTTGTTTCTGAATAAATGATTTTGGTTTCACCGTTTGACGCATTTGCGAACAAAAGATCTAATTTGTTTTGATGACGGTTCATTCGAACCAAAGAAAGTATATTCGCATCCATTGTCCATTTAACACGTGGAATATATTGATCTGCTTCCTGTCCGATATAAATTAACTTATCGGAAGAACTTGCTAAATCATATACATGAATAGTTACAATAGAATTGGACTCACCGGCTTTTGGATATTTGAATTTGTATTCGCTTGGATACAATTTATTATTAAATTCATTAAATGAAAACTCTTTGACTTTGCTCTCGTCGAATTTATAATATGCAATTTTTTTACTGTCGGGACTCCAGAAATAGGCAATTGAAAAAGCAAATTCTTCTTCATGTACCCAATCTGTAGCCCCATTGATAATATTATTTTGTTTGCCATCATTAGTAACTTGTGTTTCCTTTCCTGTTGCTAAATCTTTGATAAAAATATTGTTACCGCTTACAAATCCTACTTTGCTGCCATCAGGAGAAAAAGTGGCGTACATTTGTTTTTCACCCTTGGTAACCGGTGTTATCGTTTTTGTTTTACGATCAAATACATAATAGTTCTCCCTTGTTGAATGCCTGTATATATGTTCGGTTCCTGATGCAATTAACATCTTATTTTCATCAGGACTAAATTGATAATTGTCAATATTAATGGTAGAACCATCTACAAGTAATTCACTCTTTGTAACGATGACTTCAGGTACTGTTTCCTTTTCATAACTGTAACTGAATACCGTATCATTTTCAATTGTTGAATAATGGCTCCCATCATTCATTGAAACTAACCCATACACACTATTGCTTCGGAACGTTCCTGTTTTCCATATATCTTCTAAAGTAATTGTTTTTTTTTGTGCGCTCAGGTTATTAACCAGAACTATAGAAAAGCAAATAATTAATAACTTCTTCATAATGATTGTATTTGATAATTAGCATTGCTCCATATTAATTCCTGGAGCAACAATCTATCTGATTGTTTGCTTTGCAAATATAATTACTACATTTTGTTTCCCATCTATTTATTTTTGAATGATTGCTATTGCATTAAGTATCCGCAGGAGTTCAATTCATTTGGGTGTACGACATATTTCCCTAATTTCATAATTTAAGAAGCCATCGCACATATTTCGACAGGCTCAATATG
>JAVHPR010000148.1:50741-55123 GCA_036170695.1 Bacteroidia bacterium | reverse complement strand
AACACTTCTGGATTTTGCAAATTGAGTTGTTTTACAATGTCTCTGCGCGTGGTTTTATCAGCTGTTGCGGTTAATGCGATTACAGGGATTAGAGGGAAGTGTTCTTTCAGCAATTTCAACTGAGTGTATTCAGGCCTGAAATCGTGCCCCCAGGAGGAGATACAATGTGCTTCGTCAATGGCAAATAATTGAACTGGCAATCGGGGGAGCAGGCGATTCATTTCCTGAACCATCCGTTCCGGCGAAATATAGAGCAGCTTAGTTTGACCCTGAAGGCATTGCCGAATAATATTTTCTTCTTCATTAAAACTTAAACTGCTGTTAAGAAAGGCCGCACGAATACCGTTTGAATTAAGGGCATCCACCTGATCTTTCATCAGTGATATCAATGGAGACACAACAACACATAAGCCCGGTAACAGCAAAGCCGGAATCTGGAAACAGATTGATTTTCCGCCACCTGTCGGCATCAGCACCACTACATCCTTCTTATCCATTACGCATTGAATTATTTCGGATTGCATCGGCCGAAACTGATCATAACCGTAATGTTTTTTAAGTAAAGATGCTGCCTGTAAAATCATGATTTGGGAACGTTTTTTTGTAATTAGTAAGCCGTCAATATTACCTTTGAATAATCAGCTTTTGTTTTTTCGATCCTTCATCAGATTTAATCTCAACCATATAAATTCCTATACTCAAATCTCTGACATTAATTTGTTTCTGATTAGGTCGAAGCGTTTCCGTTCTGATTATCTTGCCTACAACAGAATAAATAGTTAATGTCATTTCTGCATTGTTTATGTCGTCGATATTAAAAGTAACAAAATCAGAAGCCGGATTTGGATAAAACTGAAATTGAGCATCCTGTTTAGTCGGATCATTAATACCCGTTACAACCGTAGTGGTAGCTTCAGGCGAAAGCTTTTGAGCTTCTGTTAATCCAACGCTATCGGATGCAATACTAAAAAACTTATAATTATGCCCGACACTGCCGTTAAAAATATCAGAAGTATTGGCAGTAAAGGCTTTCCACACAATATAAGCGCTGTCATTATCCGAAACAAATATGCTGTAATTCATCACTCCGCAACCCTGATCATTTCCCGACCAGGTAACTGTAAAACTACTATCTGCCTGCGTAGAATTTAATGAAGTTACTGAACTTACCGGAACAATGGCATCTATTTTATTAGATGCTGTATTTGTATTCAATGGTGCATTAAAATCAAATACAACACTTGCTTTATTGGTGATAATATCATCATGTACAACTGTTTCTTTCAGTTTGCAGCTAAACGCCACATTCCCTTCACCTTCGGGATAGTTAACATTTGGTGGAAGGAAACCTAAATCCGGATCTTCGGTTAGTTCTAATGTGATGCGATCAAGAGAATGGAAATCCCATGAAATAGCACCGTTGAGCGTATCAATAACACCATGCACCTGCACGATAATATCTTTTTGAGGATACATGTCCACCAATACCTGAAACTCTTTGGCATAATCCTGAATATGCAAGGTAGTATCACCAAAAGTAATTGTATTAAAGCTGAATGTACTAAGGTTGAACTTGGTAATGTCTAAGGTGTCATACACAAATACTTCAAGAGCAGAAGCGGTGGCGGTATCTTTATTCTCAAAATAGATACGATAACTTTTATTCCCCTGACCTGAAATGTAATTATCATCGGTATATCCTTCCGGACCAACAATTTCGTTAGGGTCAAATGAGCTTACACCTCTGCTGTCTTTTTTAGATTCCGATTTTTTTCTGAATTTACGCCAGCAGCCTTCGTTAGCATCAGAGCCATCCTTCATATCGATTACCATACCTGCCATTCCAATACCAAATCCTACTGCCTGTCCTAAACCCGGCATAAAGCTGGTAGCGCATTGTGTAATGGAACTTGCCCATGAAACTTTGTTCCAAATCCAGCTTCCCCAAGTATTCTCAGCATCTTCAGGTTGAATCGATTCAGGCGTAAGATGGCCTATAGGGTCAACAATTTTATCTACTAAATTATAACAACCCGCACCCGGAATCATACCAATAACAGCCGTTGAGTAGTATTTCATGGCTGCCGCGGTAATACAGGCTCTGACTTCTGTAGGCATAGGGTCGGATTGTCTTGCAGTGAAATCAATATTTTCCCAAAAAGGATCCAACATCCAGGCACTCATTTTAAGTGTTCCGGCTCCGCTTAATTTTACTTTTACTCTTACATCCTTTGATGAACCCGCATGAATAAAGGGGATGTAGAAAGGGTAAACGCGCATGTTTTGTCCAAGGTAACCGGTCAGGCTGTCTGTTACGTAATAAATAGCAACAGAATCGGCTATTCTGGTATAATCGGGTCCTAATTCAATAACTCCCTGCGGAAGGGTGAGTTTTGTATCGGGAAAATCTACTGTTAAACCCGGAAGATCGTTTATTACATACACCAGCACAGTTCCAACAGCATCTACATTGGCTGTGTTCCCGTAGTTAAGGTTGAATGTTTGCCAGCGGTTTAATAAAAATCTGTCACGACCTGATAATGAAACCCAGGGCTCACTTCGTTCTCCGTCAGCAATGGTAAAACAAGCCGGTTTTGTTAATGTGCTGTCGCCGGGCGTTTCTATTACCACATCATACAAGCCAATAGCTTTATTTTTAAGATTAAACCTGGCAAGCATAGATTCGCCAATTGCATCCGTTAAGTATGAGGTATCTGCAACAATATCGCTTTGTCCGCTTAATTTAAGTTTAGCTATGCTTGTGCTTTTCAGACCTGCTCCGAATAAATACAAAGTAACAACACCTGAATTGCCGCCAAACGTAGGTTCAACTGTTTCCAGCATAGGATGGAATGTGGTAATACCAAGAGCTGTGGACGACAAGAGGTAATGGCCGTAGGCTGGTGCATGTGTGATGGTTACAGTATTAGTTGAAACATCAACACTCACGCCAGTACTGATTTTATTCCACGTTAGCCCTGCATTAGGCGAAAAGAACACTTTAATAGAATCTTCTAAATTTCCATTCAATGCATCGGTTTGATAATTCAATTTTAACCATGCTAAAGAATCATTAAAATTTTGAGGGGAATTTCTCAGGCGCCACCAGCAATTTACAGCCCCTGTGGCAGTTGGATGCAGTTGATACCCGTAATGATCAATTATTAATTTATTCAATATTACACCTGCGGCGCTATTCATGGATGATTCATAAAAAGCAATGGTATTAGGAATGGTATTATCCACATTTTGCTCTAATGATGTTTTACCGTGATTAAGTATCCTCGAAGGATTTGAAATTGCTTTTAACGAGAGAGTTGCATTTGAATCAACAGTACACCATGCATTTGTATTAGAAGTAAATGAAATAGTTGGCATAATGTTTATACCCGTAAGGTGAATAGCATCATCTACGGCAATAATACCTTGCATTCCATTTGCATTGCTCCCGGCAATTGTCCTTGCATTGGTTCCAAAAAGCCATAAATTTGCGATACTAAAAATATGATTATTCATTAGATTTCCCTTTACCCTCAGGCTAAATGAATATCCACTTGGGTGATTCATAATCGAACCTTTATTTATTAAATCGCCATTTACAAGGAGAGTATTTGAATACGCAAATTGGTTGGCAAGCGTGTCAAGTACTGTGGCTGTATCGTTAAATATATTGCCGGATTTTGAATACAAATTCCCACCTAATTTGTAATTCCCAAAAAATTGCATGTTTTCAATTGCTGAATTATTAAGCATCAGGGTATCGTTCGAAATTATTTTTCCATTCGCCAATGTATAACTATCCGACAAAAGTTTATATCCATTAGTGATGAGCTTTGCATTGTTCATGTTCCAGGTGTTGGACTCGAGCATTACATTGCTGCCAAGCAGTATATCACCAATGGAATCTGTGGTATTCATTGGTCCTTCAAAACGTTTACCGGAGGTTTGTTGAATCGTTTGATTTGCCGTTCCAACTAAATTGGTAGCACTCAAATTCCATATCCCTTCATTGCGGATATTGCCTGTTATATCAAGATAGAAAGAATATCCCGAAGGATTATGCTTAATAGTGCCTTTATTAATAATATTCCCTTTTACCTGAACCGTGTTGGTATAGGCGAATTCGTTAAACAGTGTGTCGAGGATGGTAACGGTATCATTAAAAACATTCGCCGATCTTGAATAAACATTTCCGTTTAATTTATAATCACCCGAAAATCTCATGTTTTGAATTGCCGAATTATCTAAAATCATAGTGTCGTTCGAGATCATTTTACCGCCGATTAAAGTGTAGGCATTCGACATTAGTTTATACCCATTGGTAATCAGCTTTGCATTGTTCATGTTCCAGGTGTTGGACTCGAGCATTACATTGCTGCCAA
>JAVHPR010000148.1:0-50641 GCA_036170695.1 Bacteroidia bacterium | reverse complement strand
AAAATCTCATGTTTTGAATTGCCGAATTATCTAAAATCATAGTGTCGTTCGAGATGATTTTACCGTTGATTAAAGTGCAGGCATTCGATGTTAATTTAAAGCCGTTTGTAATCAGCTTTGCATTGCCCATATTCCAGGTGTTGGATTCGAGCATTACATTACTGCCAAGTAGTATATCACCAATAGAATCGGTAGTATTCATTGGCCCTTCAAAACGCTTACCTGGTGTTTGTTGGATGGTTTGATCAGCTGTTCCAACCAAATTGGTCGCATTCAGATTCCATATTCCTTCATTGCGGATATTACCGGTAATATCAAGATAGAAAGCATATCCCGAAGGGTTATTTTTTATAGTGCCCTTATTAATGATACTTCCTTTTACCTGAACGGTGTTTGAATACGCGAATTTATTAAAGAGCGTGTCGAGGATGGTACAATTGCCATTAAAAACATTAGCCGATCTTGAATAAACATTTCCGTTTAATTTATAATCACCTGAAAAGTTCATCGTTTCAATATCCGAATTATCAAGTAACATGGTGTCGTTCGACAACACATACCCGTTTTTTACAAAATAATCTTTTGTTTGCAACTTAAATCCGTTTGTTACAAGCTTTGTTCTGTTCAGGTTGAATGTGCTTCCCTTGAGCATTACATTGCTATTCAATACAACATCGCCAATGGAATCAGACATACTGACGGGACCTTCAAAAAATTTACCGGAAGCTTCCTGAACCCCCTGATTGAGGGAACCGGTTAAGGTGGTTAAATTCACATTCCATATACCATTATTGGTGATATTACCCTTAATACTCATTGATAGCGTATAACCTCCGGGGTTATTCAGAACCGAGCCATTATTAATAACCGCACCATCAGCCGAAACGGTAATGCTATAGGCAAATTTGTTATAAAGAATTGCTCCTGAATTGATTGTCAGGTTATTACACGACACGTTACCATCTGCATAAACAGTTGCATTGATAATAACATTACTGCCAGCCGTTGGAACAACTCCGCCAATCCACGTTGCTGTTGAACTCCAGTCTCCTCCCGAGCTGTTAGATGTGATGGTTTGCGCATTGATAGTAAATGCGCCTATCATTAAAAATAAAAAAATAAAAATCAACCTTGTGATTTTCTTTTCGATAATTCTTATTTTTTTCATTTTGGTTTTATCTTGATTTTAAAGTTTCATATTCAATTTTAATTTGAGGGCACAAAGATAATAAAAAAACAGGTTTTTTAATTACGATGGGAGCATAAATTGTTCACTTGAATTACTAATAATGAGCTTGTTATCATAAAAAATGGAGATAAAAATTAATGACAATTTTAATCATCAATTTCCCATAAGGGTGAAATATGCTAGTGTCAAGTCAAGTTTGTTTTGTCGCATTGTTGGTCATTCCGAACTTGTTTCGGAATCTTATGGATGCTGAAACAAGTTCAGCATGACTTTAGGATATTTCACGATTGACATGACACTAGACGGGTGCATTTTTGATGTTGGCTGCAAGTTTCAAGAATGTAATGCAGACTATGGCGCAGGAAAATGAAAATATATTTTTACGAATTATGTTTACTAAGTCGTAAGACCTCGTGACAAAAAAATATCGACATTTGCGTATAAAAAATAAAAAAATGGCAATAGAAGGCATTCAAACATTAGCAGTAATAGAGGCAATGGAAAATTTTATAGACAGTGTAAGGCCACCTGAAAATATAAGAAACCAAGTGGATTTGAGTTATAGGATTGATGAACAAAGTGTAGTTATTTTTGAAATCAGACCTAAATGGAAAAAGCCAGAAGAAAAAACAGAATCTAATATTGCAAAAACAACTTTTGTAAAGGCAAAGAATCAATGGAAAGTTTTTTGGTTCCGAGCTGATTTAAAGTGGCACAGCTATACGCCTAAACCAACCGTCAAATCATTGAATGACTTTTTACAATTAGTTAAAGAAGATAAAAACTCTTGCTTTTGGGGGTAGACAACGACACAGTAGTTGACAATGCTTTGTTTGCTGGGTGTAATTTTATGAAGACAATACTTGCACAATTTGGCAAAACAACTAACAGTTGTCGAATAACAACTAAAAGTAGCGTAATTACAACTATAAGTAGCTGATTATTTTTGCATTATGGTGACAAGACAAAATAACTTTGCAGCATCAAAAAAACTAAATAATATGATGCTAAATTCAAAATCAATTGGCAATAAAATTGCCTCGGCACGAAAGAAAACTAATCTTTCACAGGCAGAACTTGCGCAGCAAGTATCTATCAGTTCTCAAGCAGTCGGAAAGTGGGAACGTGGTGAATCAATGCCAGACATCACTACTTTAAGCCGTCTTGCTAAAATTCTTGGTGTTGACCTTAACTATTTTTCAGAGCGCTTCCAATCTGCAGACACTGAAGTTACAAACATTGAGTCTTTGACAAAACAGCAGACTGAATCACCTGCTAGTGAGCAAAAGAAAAAACTTAACTGGGATATGTCAAAGTTGAACTTGGTAGACAGTGACTTTTCAG
Source organism: Bacteroidia bacterium (assembly GCA_036170695.1). GTDB lineage: Bacteria > Bacteroidota > Bacteroidia > 2-12-FULL-35-15 > 2-12-FULL-35-15 > 2-12-FULL-35-15. The sequence goes on along the minus strand of JAVHPR010000148.1, from coordinate 48,108 downwards.
GATTGAAAAATCTGCACGAAAAATTCAGTTCCTCCAATATGCAGAGATGTTTGTTTATCGGTTCAAATATGTCGGAACTTATTCTAAATAATAATAATATTGACGGCTGTGACTTCACGGATTCCGACATCAGCAACAGCCAAATTCAGAGTTCTAACTTAGGAAACAATATATTTAAAAACTGTTCACTAAAAGAAACTGAATTTTCAAAAAGTAATATCAACACCTGCGATTTCTCTGATGCCGATTTTACCACGACGACATTTCAATCCAGTACCTTCATGAAAAACACAATTGTAAGTGCAAAGTGGAATAGCACGTCTTTTATTGAAATGGCGATTCAAGACATTGTTTTTGAAGGTACTTTGGATGGCTGTTTTTTTGAAAACTGTGCCTTTTATGGAGTCAAATTCCAAAATGCAACACTAATAAACACATTCTTTAAAAACAACAAGAAATTTAAACGAGTGCAGTTTATTGACTGTAAAGTGGATAAAATAACCTATGCATTTTTGAAAAGCAATCAAGCAAATTTGACAGGTATCACATTATTATCGTAACAACTGACAGTTGCGCAGAAAAATTGAAAGCAGAACTTTACGGCTTGTGTACGCCCAACAGCACCTAAGTTACATGGACGTTTATACTCATATCCCATAACATCATTTACATCGTAACCTCAACATAATGAATTAGGGAATGGATTACTTTGATATGTATTTCCTGAGCCCTGTCGGCGTATTGGCTATGTGGCGCCCGGATTTCAACATCGCATAAAGTTGCCATTTTGCCGCCGCTTTTTCCAGTTAATCCAATAATCGTCATTCCCTTTTGTGAGGCGGCATTAATGGCGTTGATGATATTCTTTGAATTACCACTGGTACTGATGGCAAGCAATACATCACCCTTGTTTCCAAAAGCTTCAATATATCGTGAAAAAATTTTATCGTATCCATAATCATTGGCAACGCATGAAATATGAGAGGGGTCAGAAATTGAAATTGCAGGCAATGCTTTTCTATCTTCCCGAAAACGACCACTTAACTCTTCGGCAAAGTGCATGGCATCGCACATAGAACCTCCATTACCACAGGAAATAACTTTATTACCTCTTTTAAAAGCTTTAACTAATATTTTGCCGGCTGTTTCAATAGCTTTTATATTTTCCGGCTCGGCAATAAACTGATCTAACAGTTGCTTTGCTTCTATAAAATTGTTTTCAATAATAGATTTGCTCATAATAAATATTTTTTGAGTTTCAAAGCTTCTGAGTTTTAGAATTAAAATCACCAAATCTTACAATCAATATGTCTGAAATTATTTCATTCCATAACTAAGGATAAAATTAAGCTCTTTTGGAATAACATTTGAAATTATTGTTTATAATTTATACATTTACCAAAATATTATAATTAATTTACACATGTAATTCTGTGGATATGAAAAAAATAATTATTACCCTCACTATATTTATTAATGCTGCCTTTGCCATTTATGCTCAGTCGAGTAAAAAAAATGATGACGAATCGAATTGCTATTTAAAATGGGCACAAAAGTTTGAAACCCGTGGTGCGGAAGAAATACCTGATGGAACATATTCGGATGTAATTATTACATTCAGAAACGGGAGCGATGCAGAGTGTTTTAATGGTAAATGCGATGTGAAAGCCGGCAAAATAATTGCGATGTACACTAAGCTGGAAGATGGTACTTATTCATTGATAAAGAAAAAATTGCGTTTTGAGGAGCCTGTAACTATCACCAACGGTATGTCAAAAACTATTGTAACGTTTGAGGATGATCTGATCAATGTGTTGTTTATAAAAAAGATTAAGCCTAAAAAAGCCGGTTTTGAAAAAGCACCTGAGCCCTCAGATGATTAAAGCTGCCTTATACGAGTTCGTTAACATGAAAAATTATTCCGTAAAGCATTGAATCAAAAAAATAACTCCGGCTTTCATTGCAAATTATTTGTCGCAGAGTTCAATCTTTTTGTCTTGCGGCAAAAAAAACTCCGCCCTGTTGGGTAAATTATTCCCAATAAATCATTCTGATGTGATTATAGGACTTACAAAGCTTGATTCATAAATATCATTCCTTCCATGAGATACCTAATTTATGTTTTAATTTCTCTTCTTTTAATAGCCTGCAAAGGGGAAAGTCAAAACAATCAAATAAACCAAACTAAAGACACAATGAAGAATAAAGCAATGAAAACTGATGAAGAATGGAAAAAAGTGCTGAGTCAGGAGCAATTTGAGGTGCTACGCAATAAGGGCACTGAAAGGCCTTTCACCGGGAAATATTATTTACATAATGAAAAAGGTGTTTATGTTTGTGCAGCCTGTGGAGAGGAGTTGTTTAAGTCAGAGAATAAATTTGATGCTGGCTGCGGATGGCCAAGCTTTTCAGATGTTCTTGATTCTGCTAAAGTTGTTTATACAAAAGACAATACGCTGGGAATGGAACGTACTGAAATTACATGCGCGAAATGCGGGGGACATCTTGGTCACGTTTTTGATGACGGCCCTGCTCCTAAAGGGTTGCGATATTGCATTAATTCTATTTCTATTGAATTTAAGAAGTAAAACGGCAATTACCAAACTGCTGAACGTTACTCCAAAGACTCTTTTTTTCATAATCAACCTATATTATCATTGCCAGCTTTTGATTAGTGGTTAATTAAGCGGCTTTTAAATTTCATCTAGAAAATAAATTTGCAATATTGTATGTATATACATACATTTGTGCTCCGGAAAATATTACTCAATCTAAAATCAATCTAAAATCAATCTAAAATCAATCTAAAAACAATGACAAAAACAATCACCATGGGCTTTATTGCGGCAGCTGCAATAACAGCATTTGCATTTACAACACCAAAAAAAAACGTAACAACGTATACCATTGATACTAAAGCAACAACAGTTACCTGGTTAGGTAAAAAAGTAACCGGGCAGCATGAAGGCAAAATCAGTATTTCAAAAGGGACGATTATAAATGATCACAATACTATCACTCGCGGAACTGTTGAGTTTGATATGAATTCAATTACCTGCACAGATTTAACAGATAAAGACTATAATGGTAAATTGATTGGGCATTTAAAATCGGAAGAGTTTTTCGGTGTTGTAAAAAATCCAACATCAAAAATTGAAATTACTAAAGTAATATTGGATCCAGCATTAGTTGGCGGTAATGATTATATTGTAACCGGAAAACTTACTATTAAAGGTATCACCAATGAAATTACCTTTCCGGCAAAAATCAGAATGGATGAAAAAACATTGGTTGTAATTGCAAAGATAACTATAAACCGTACTAAATTTGATATGAAATACGGTTCAGCAAGTTTTTTTGAGAGCTTAGGAGATAAGGCTATAAGCGATGATTTTGAATTGAACGTTAATGTGGTGGCAGGTTCAAAATAGTTTGTGAAACATTAAAAAATCTTTACAAAACGAACAGCAATCTCGTTTTGTAAAGATTTTAATTTTCAATAGTAATACCACGAAAAACAAGGTCTCGAATAAATTAAAATTTTACCAGTTTTTTGACAGAACGATTATTTCCGGAAACAATAATAACAGAATAAATTCCTTTTGCAAGGGATGAAATATCAATTTGTGTTTCCTTGGTTTCAATTAATAATCTGCCATTCAAATCCATAATCGAAATTGTTTTAATTTGTTCACCATCAATATTTACAAGGTTGGTAGAAGGATTAGGATACAGGTTGATATCATCAGCATTTCCCAGTTCATCTATTCCAACAAATTGATTTAATTTATATTTTCTAAAAAACATCCACATTTGCAGGGAGGCGTTAAAATCCTGATTTGTTACTCCTAACACATAAGGTGACCCGGGCCAGGTATGCCCCCCACCCAAGACTTTATATAATTCACATGTTGATCCTGCAGTTCCAGTGCTAAAAGTATAGTGAACCGCTGTACAGCCATCTGTGGTGTTTATATCCGGAACGGTGTCTATTTGAGGAGTAGGATTACAATTATCTTTAAATGCCCAATACTTTATTACCGAATCAATGGGAAGCATCGTTGCTGTACCATTATATGGAACTATTGCATCAGCAGTACCGCCTATTTGCATTACAGGGACAGCTCTGTTGGTCCAACAATTGTTGTATTGCGAATAAAACATACTCCCTGCAACCGATGCAATAGCCGCAATTTTATTATTTAATTCGCAACCTAATGTATGGCTCATAAATCCACCATTACTCAAACCGCAGGAATAAACTTTATTGTGATCAATAGCATAATTATTTTCCAAAACACCTATCAAATCCAGTATAAATTGAACATCATTTACATCTGTATTTGATATGCCGGCATTCCAATAAGTTTGTCCGTTTAAAAAAGTACCTTGTGGGTAAACAACTAAGAAATTAGCAGTGTCGGCTACCGGAGCAAAGTTGGAATACATCTGTTCGTAGGTAGCATTTGAGGTATAGCCATGGAAATCCAGGATTAACGGACGTGGAGTTAATCCCGTGAAGACAGCGGGGATATACAATCGATATGAACGATACATTCCCCCGGTAAAAATACTATCAACAACAGTTGTTTGGGCGAAAATCAGTTGACTTATTGGAATCAGAAAACCTATTAATATGATTTTTATTTTTGACATTTTATTGTTAAAATATATTATATTGTTAATGTATTGTTATTCAGATCACAAAGTCTTCGCCAAGCTTAATGGCTATACATGATGCCCTATTGAGCCATTGGAAGTGTTTACGCGGCTATCTATCTGCATAACCCAACAAATGGGACTTTAAACAGATTCGCTATTCGTAAAAATTTGTTATTTGTTGATTTGCTTTAGCTATTCAACATCACCGGCATTACCAGCATCAAAATATCTTCTGCTGCATTTTCTTTCTCAGTAGGCAATAAAATTCCGGCACGGTTTGGAGCGCTCATTTCCAGGTTTACATTTTCGCAACTTAGATTGCTCAACATTTCTGCCAGAAATTTAGAATTAAATCCGATTTCCATGTCTTCCCCGGCATACTGACAGGTTAAACGCTCGCTGGCTTCATTAGCAAAATCAAGGTCTTCGGCAGAAATGCTTAATTCACTTCCTGCAATTTTTAGTCTTACCTGATGGGTTGTTTTGTTGGAGAAGATAGAAACGCGACGGATTGAATTCAAAAATGAAACGCGATCAACAGTTAATTTATTGGGGTTTTCTTTAGGAATTACGGCTTCATAATTAGGGTATTTCCCATCAATCAAACGACAAATTAAATTAGTGTTTTCGAAGGAAAAAAATGCATTCGTTTTATTGTATTCGATCTTCACATTACCGCTAACGCTCACTAAAGTGTTCTTTAACAGATTCAACGGTTTTTTAGGAATTATGAACGATGAGGCTGCCTGAGCTTTTGCGTCAGTTCTGCGATATCGAACAAGTTTGTGTGCGTCAGTGGATACAAACGTAATATCATCGGTAGATAACTGACAAAAAACACCAGACATCACAGGACGTAATTCATCATTACCTGTGGCAAATATCGTTTTGTTAATGGCAGAAGCTAATACACCAGCATCCAAATCAAGCGATGAGGCTGATTCAATGTTTGGCAATTTTGGGAACTCATCACCGTTATGGCCAGTCAATTTATATTTACCGTAATCGGAAATTATTTCGATTCCAAACTTTTTAATGTCAATGCTAAATGTTAAAGGCTGGTCTGCAAAAGTTTTCAAAGTTTCTAACAACAACTTTGCCGGAACAGCAATGCTTCCAATATCTTTGGATTCGATATTTAGCGTTGTCGTCATGGTTGTTTCCAAATCTGATGCAGAAATTTTCAATTGATTTTTATCAATATCAAATAAAAAATTATCTAAAATAGGTAAAGCATTATTTGAATTAAGCACACCACTTATGGCTTGCAATTGTTTTAATAATGAAGTGCTGGAAACAATAAATTTCATATCGTTGTATATTAATTGGGGTTATATTATTCTAAAATTTAGATGAGCAAATATAGCGCATTTACATAAATAAAAAAACATTGAATATTTTTTAGTTTCAACCGACTTTTTAACAAAAAAAGCCTTATTTAGGTGGGGTTCTCTAACTCTTTAAATAATAAATCTACCTTTTTGAACTATTTTTTGGTTTGCCGGATTCTGGAACTATTTGTTGTGTTCTTTTCTGAAAATAACCCGGCACCGGCATTACCTTCCCAAAAAGGTAAAACTGCACCATTACAAAATCCTTTCCGTTATCAAGTAAGGCATCCAACCGTTCCGGATCATAAGGCAGGAGTTTACCATCATTCCCGGCAACTTTTTTTTGATTGAAACGGGCATAAAATTTTACTTTATTTGATTTCCCTTTATTATCGGTAACCGTTAAAATATTTATCGGTTGTGATTTTAGTACTGAATCTATCTGGGCTTTTTCCAAATCTATCTCAAAACTTTCAAAATTCAAATGCTGAAAATACGACAAATACTGTTTCACAGCCAACGTATCTAAATTGTTCAATAACTGATTCGATGAAAGCATTTTTATCTGGTAATTATTATTGCCCTTTACGATCAACTCATAATTATATTCCAGATTAGAAGGCGCCTCCACCTTCACCGATGCTATATCGCTGGGGATATATTGAAAAACGGTGCGATCCCTCCAACCTCTTTCTTCAACAAAATAACGTGTGGTTAAATATCCTTCAAACCCTGGAATGTAGGTAACAAATGCCTTTGCAGAAGGCTTCATCGTTTCCAGATCAATCAAAATCATGTAGGTGCCCGTTTGATCTGGAGTTTCTGTGCCCACATAATAGGCTTTTGTAAGCTTACCGTTCTGATATATTTCGCATTTCACCGCTTTTGCCGCTAACCGCTTAATAACATTGTCTTGTGCATTTTTCCCAATCGGCTCTTTAACATCTATTTTTTTTATGGTGCGCAGCAATGTTTGCATCGCGTCCGGTCGAACGTTATACTTTCCGTTAACCGTCCATTGCCCGGAAGGCTGGCGCTCAAGAGTTATTGAATTACCATTTTTATCGGCTAAAAATATTTTGTTAATAGATGCTGTATCAGCAACAGCAAAATCACGCAAGGTTTCTTTTATGGTTCCACTTCCTTTATTGATGATAAACCAAAAGGAAATTGCTCCCAGGATAACAACCAGAATAATTGCGACTCTATTTTTTTTCATGGTATATATGGTTACTAATAACGAATCGTTACTAATTTACTGGTTACTAATAACGAATCGTTACTAATTTACGAAACTAAGTATGCTATTTTTAACAGACAGTTTCGTGAATTCGCTTTTATTCGTTTATCCGTAACCTTTATTTAGCATACTTACGTTTCCGCATAACATTATGTACTATTCCAAACAAAAACAGTAAAAACAAGGGCAGGCAGGTGTTAATAATCTGCCATTTCAATCGTTCGGTTTTTATTTTTTTCTTATCCAGCAAACGCAGCGTTAATTCGCGCGAACGTACACTTATCAATCCTGAATCATCGCAGAGGTAATTAACGCAATTTAAAATAAAATTTTTGTTGCCATACGTTTGCTGCGTGTAAATATCATAACCAAGCGGGAAAGGTTTTTTTGCAGAATACTGAACCTCATTTCTGATAATATCCCCATCCGAAATAACAATCATTTTAGTATTTACGCCTTTTGCTTTGAAGCCAATGGCGCTGTCGTGAGCTATTTGAGGAGGGATTCTGTTTTTATATACCGATTCAAATTCACCCTCCAGCAAAACAGCTACGGGTTGGTAAGAGTCTCTAAATTGATTTTCATCAGGGCGCATATTAACCATCCGTAAATCAATACGCACCGGCGAATTCAGTGTTTTAGTGTATTTCGATGAGTGGAGGAGAATCGTTTTTGTAATTCCCGGTGCTTCAACAGTATCCATACTTGATCCGAATTCGATTTTAATAACATCTAAATTTTTTACAATAGGATGGTTGCTTGTCGGCATCATCAGAGGAGAAAATATCCATGGCATTAATTCAAAACGCGGTTGTTGTCCTCGAAGAGCCTTATTTACAGGTATTGCAGATGATGTTACATCCATTACCATATTTGGATTGACACGTACACCGTATTTGAAAAATAGGTCGTCTAATTTCAAATCATAAGGGAGTGCTATTGTACCCCCCGATTTACGGAGACTGTCAATGCTGGCATATAAAGGATCAACAGCCCAAAGGATACGGCCTCCTCTCATCACAAACTGATCGATTATGAATTTATCTTTTTCTGAAAAAGAAGTATCGGGCTTAGCGATGATGATGGCTCTTAAACCGTCGAGGGCCTTTAATTGCTCATTTATTTTCACACGCTTCAACAAATAGAATTCACTTAAAGCATTTTTTATATCACTAAGCGAAAGTGTATCCAACTCCCCATGCCCTTCTATAATGCCTATTTCCGGCCTAAGAACAGTTGTCAGGTTTCGGATGCAACTTGCAAACTCGTATTCTAAGGCTTGAATGGAATTATTCAACTGGGCTTCGGAAGATTGTCCGATTTGGGTCTTTAACAACTGCCAGGGCATTTCGTGCCCTTTATAGGATATAATAGCGCCGGGAAATATAATTTGTTGCGAAGTCCCGCTTTCTTCTTTTACCTCCAGATTAGTTGGCTGCAGACCTTTGTCATAGAGTTGTTTATAGACTTCGTTTTGCTGTTTTTTATCTGAATTTTGAGAAGGGTTGATAAACTGATACTCAATATTTTCGTTGGAATAGGCTCTGAATTCATCAAGCATCTCTTTTGTTTCGTTTCGCAAACGCTTGAATCCGGCAGGGAAGTTACCTTCCAGGTAGACTTTCACATAAACCACGTCATTTAATTGTCCCAATATTTTTTTAGTGGCATCCGACAACGTATATCGTTTTTCGGAGGTAAGATCAAAACGATGAAATACAAAAGAACCTACAAAGTTCATTAGTACCACAATAATGATAGCTAAAACCAGTGAAACTATATCTCGTTTTTTATTCATAAGCCCCTCCCAACCTCCCCAAAGGGGAGGAGAAGAAAAAATTGTTAATATTTTGTATATATAAACATTGTTTTTTGTTTGTTTTACACCGCCCCCCCTCTCCTTTGGAGAGGGGATTAAGGGATGAGGTTTACCATTTCCGACTTTCCAATACTGTGCGTGTTCCGAAAATAAAAAGCGCTATTAAACTCAAAAAATAAATTACGTCCCGTGTATCAATAACCCCACGGCTCATTGATACATAATGAGTATTGATACCCAAGGCGAAAATAACATTATCGATTTTACCAAATAATGCAAATGAACCTAGCAAATCAAAACCCCTGAAGATAACAATACAAAGGAATAATGCCAGGATAAAGGATACCACCTGATTATTGGTTATAGCCGACGCAAAAATTCCGATAGAAACAAAAGCGGCACCCAGGAATAACAACCCTATGTAAGAGCCCCACATTCCGCCCGTATCAATGTTCCCTGGGGGGCTGCCTAATTGGTGGACCGAAAAATAATAAATCAATGTGGGTAAAAGAGAAAACAAAACAAGGACAAATCCTGCCAGGTATTTAGATAAAATGATTTGTATATCGGTAAGGGGTCTGGTTAATAGCAATTCTATAGTTCCCGATTTTTTTTCATCAGCAAACGAGCGCATGGTAATGGCGGGTATCAGAAATAAAAACACCCATGGCGCGATAATGAAAACTCCATCAATATTGGCATAACCATTATCTAAAATATTGGACTCGGTTGATTCGCTTGGCAATACCCAGAGAAACAGGCCAATCACCAATAAAAAAACAGCAATGGTAATGTAACCAATCAGGGAATTTAAAAAACTGCGTATTTCTTTTTTTAGTAGTATGAACATAAATTGGGTACTAAAATACTATTTAATAGATAATGCTGAAGATGTTTTTTGAACGTAATTCAATGTATTCTATTTTATGGCTACTTTTGGCAAAAGTAAAAGTACAATTGGTATGTAATTTTCGGGTACTTAAATCTGTTAAAAAGTGTTAAGTAAAAAGATGAGAGTTTTAAAATTTGGCGGAACATCCGTTGGTTCGGCGGAACGAATGCATGCACTTGTTCATTTGATTAATGATGGCAAACCAAAAATTGTGGTGTTATCAGCTATGAGCGGCACTACTAATAGTTTAGTAGAAATTGCAAATACTTTATATGCAAATGAAAATGACAAAGCCAAACTATTGATTGAATCACTAAAATCAAAATATGATATTGTAATCGGGCAATTGTTTAAGACTCCTCCGGCATTAAATAAAAGCAAGGATTTGATTGAGTCGCATTTTAATTATTTGCAGGCTTTCACCATGGATTTATTTACTACCAACGAAGAGCGTGCTATTCTAGCTCAGGGCGAATTACTTTCTACCACCTTATTTCATTACTATCTGGAAGAAATCGGTATAGCATCCGTTTTGCTACCAGCATTAAATTTTATGCGTATTGATCAGAATGGCGAGCCCGCCATGAATTATATTGAAACACATATAACATCTGAACTTGCGAAATATCCTGATAAAAAATTATTTATCACCCAGGGATATATTTGCAGAAATGCTTTCGGAGAAATCGACAATTTAAAACGCGGAGGTAGCGACTATACAGCAACTATAATAGGTGCTGCAATACAAGCCGAGGAGATACAAATATGGACGGATATTGACGGGATGCATAACAATGATCCCCGCATTGTTGATAAAACCTCCCCTATTGCACAACTCTCTTTTGATGAAGCGGCTGAATTAGCCTATTTTGGTGCAAAAATTTTACATCCCACCTGTATTCTTCCGGCTCAGATGCGCAACATTCCTGTCCGCCTGTTAAATACGATGCAACCCGAAGCAAAAGGAACTGTTATCACCTCAGAAAGCTCAGAAGACGGTATTAAAGCCGTAGCGGCTAAAGATGGTATTACTGCAATTAAGATTAAATCAGGACGAATGCTTTTGGCGTATGGCTTTTTGCGATCTGTATTTGAAATTTTTGAGCGATACAAAACGCCGATAGACATGATAACCACTTCGGAAGTAGCGGTTTCACTGACGATTGATAATACACAAAATATCGAAGCAATAAAAAAAGAGTTGATCGAATTTTGCACTGTTGAAGTGGATACGGATTTAACTATAATCTGCATCGTTGGTAGCTTTACTGCCGAAAAGCAAGGTTACGCTTTGCGTATTTTTGATGCATTAAAAAATATCCCTATTCGTATGATTTCTTATGGAGGCAGCGAAAATAATATTTCTATTTTGGTAGATACTAAATTAAAAAAAGATGCGCTGGTAGCGTTAAATAATGGGTTGTTTTAAAAGCCTCACCCCTTAATCCCCTCTCCGAAGGAGAGGGGGGAATAGGTAAAAAAATAAGAAAAGAAAGTGAATAAAAACAAACAATCAATCAACTCTCAACTCTCCCTGCATTTTGGGGGACTTGTGAAGGGTATTTCCCTCCCCTTTGGGGAGGTCAGGAGGGGCTTCTTATGTTTCCAATAAATAAATTCAAAACCATCCCAACACCCTTCTACTATTATGATGTAGAATTACTTAAACGTACGCTTCATAAACTAAAAGAAGAGTCCGACAAATATGGATTTATTGTGCATTATGCATTGAAAGCCAATGCAAACAATGAAATTTTGGATATTATTAAATCATATAAAATTGGGGCGGATTGTGTTAGCGGCAACGAAGTAAAAAAAGCAATTGAATGCAAATTTAAGCCCGAAGATATTGTATTTGCAGGTGTCGGCAAAAGTGATGCCGAAATCAATTGCGCATTGGATAATACTATTTTTTGTTTCAACTGCGAAAGTTTACAGGAACTGGAAGTTATCAATGGTTTTGCTGCCGTAAAAAATAAGACCGCTCGCATTGCCCTGCGCATCAACCCCAATGTGAATGCCAACACTCATAAATACATTACAACGGGCTTGGAAGAAAATAAATTCGGAATAAACTTATGGGAGTTGGAAACCGTAGTGAATTCTCTGAAAGATTTCGAAAATCTGCGGCTTATCGGCTTGCATTTTCATATAGGTTCCCAGATAATGGATTTAGGCTCTTTCAAATCATTATGTTTACGTGTAAACGAAATTCAAAACTGGTTTGTGAATCGAAAGATAAAAATTGAAAACATTAATGTTGGCGGAGGTTTCGGGGTTAATTATCATGAACCTGATACAAATCTCATCCCTGATTTTGCTGCATATTTCAAATTATTCAATGACTTTTTGGTGCTACAACCCAAACAAAAGGTGCATTTTGAATTAGGCAGAGCCATCACGGCGCAATGCGGAACATTGATTTCAAAAGTACTTTATATCAAAAAAGGGGTGAATACTAATTTCGCAATATTAGATGCAGGCATGACGGAACTGATGCGCCCTGCACTGTATCAGGCATATCACAAGATAGAGAATTTAACAAAAACGATACAAGAAACAAGAAGCAAGAAGCAAGAAACCACATATCAATCCGAAATCCAAAATCCGAAATCCGAAATTTTTAAGTACGATGTGGTGGGTCCAATCTGCGAAAGTTCCGACTGTTTTGGAAAAGCTGTAAGTTTGCCTGAAACGCAGCGTGGTGATATTATTGGTATACGAACTGCAGGCGCTTATGGAGAAGTGATGAGTTCCGGATATAATTTGAGAGATCGGGTTAAGGCGCTTTATTCTGATAAAATTTAAAACAGATGTATTCCCGATTCATTTTAATAATTCTGAATTAATGCCGTTTAGTTAAGTTGCCATCGCACATATTTCGACAAGCTTAATATGACAACCGCGCTGTCAGTCAGAGCTTGTCGAAGACTCTGGGCAGAAAATATTTATTAGAAAATAACCTTAAAAAACGACATTGAATTCTGAATTAATTTTAAAGCTATCTTTGAGTGCTGAATTAGTCTTGATTTGCGTACGAAAAATTATTGAAAAACAGAGTTAAATCAACAATTCAAAAATTTTAAAAAGGTGTCTCTGAAAAAATTATCTATAATTATTCCTGCATATAACGAAGAAGCTACCATTCATCTTATTTTAAATAAGATATTGGCCGTTCAATTAATCGGTGATCTCCAAAAAGAAATTATCATTGTTAATGATTGCTCGACAGACCATACAGAATCAATAATAAAAGAGTATATAAATAACCACAAAGGCAACAATATTGTTTTACATAGTCAAGATTATAATCAGGGGAAGGGCGCTGCTTTACATAAAGGCATTTCACTAGCTACAGGCGAATATCTGGTCATACAAGATGCTGATTTAGAGTACGATCCGCAGGAATATAATATCCTTTTAAAACCTATAATTGATGAATTTGCCGATGTAGTGTATGGTTCACGGTTTGCAGGAGGAAAGCCACACCGGATATTATTTTTCTGGCACACTGTCGGAAATAATTTTCTAACATTTCTGTCGAATATGTTTACTAACCTGAATTTGACGGACATGGAAACATGTTATAAATTATTTAGAACAAAAATCATACAAAACATAAAATTAAAAGAAAAACGATTTGGCTTTGAACCTGAAGTAACCGCAAAAATTTCGCGGGTTCCAAAAATCAGAATTTACGAAGTCGGGATTTCATATTACGGAAGAACTTACGAAGAGGGGAAAAAGATTAATTGGAAAGATGGAGTCAGAGCCCTCTGGTGTATTTTAAAGTATAATATATAACGAAGCCCCTCTCTTTTTCTCTCCCCAAAAGGGAGAGGTGACAGGTGAAATTGGGCAGTTTATTTTTGTCAATTATTTTTGTTGATATTTTAGTTATTTTTTCACATACAGCCCTCTCCCCTTTGGGGAGAGGATTAAGGAGAGGGGCTTCGCAATGATCATCCATGAAAACTATTCATTAAAAAAATTAAATACATTCGGTATTGATGCCGCAGCGCATTATTTTGCGCAATTTTCGAGTCTTGAAGAAATTAAGGAATTGCTATCGCGACAAACTTTTGTAAATACACAAAAATTGATTTTAGGTGGTGGCAGTAATTTATTGTTTACGAAAGATTTTGACGGTATTGTTCTGAAAAACAATTTAAGAGGAATTGAATTAATTAAAGAAGATGCTGATTTTTATTTTATTAAAGCAGGTGCAGGTGAAAAATGGCACGACTTAGTTATGCATTGTATTGCAAACAATTACGCCGGGTTGGAAAATCTATCATTGATACCGGGCAGTGTTGGTGCAAGTCCTTTACAAAACATTGGTGCATATGGGGTTGAAATAAAAGATTGTTTTTATGAACTGGAAGCGATGCGTATTGCAGATAAATCCATACAGACATTTAATAATGAAGAATGCAAATTCGGATACCGTGAAAGTGTATTTAAACACGAACTGAAAAATCAATTTATTATTACCTCTGTTACTTATAAATTACTTAAAAAGCCCGTATTTAATACCAGTTACGGAGCTATCGAAAAAGAACTGGAAGTAATGGGTATTAAAGAATTAAACATACAGGCCATCAGTAAAGCGATATGTAATATACGAAGCAGTAAATTACCCAACCCCGCTGAAATTGGTAATGCCGGCAGTTTCTTTAAAAATCCGGAAGTTGTCCGTTGTAAATTCGAATTTCTAAAAGGTCAATTTCCAGCCATAGTTGGTTATGATTTAGAAAGTGGTAATGTAAAATTAGCCGCAGGTTGGTTAATTGAACAATGTGGTTGGAAAGGAAAAACAATAGGTGATGCGGGCGTTCACAAATTACAAGCTCTGGTTTTAGTAAATTATGACAATGCTAAAGGCAGTGAAATAGTTGAGCTCTCGCAAAAAATAATGGATACGGTAATGGATAAATTTGGTGTTCAATTGGAGAGGGAAGTAAATATTTTTTAGCCGCACTGGCAAAAAAAACGCCTTGCTCTTCAAATAGAACAAGGCGGCTTAAAGAATATTTAATGTATTATGCTTTTACCAGCTTTCCGGTTAAAATTTCAGCATCTACTAAAATTCTTCCACAATGCTCACATACAATTATTTTTTTATGTGTACGAATATCTAACTGGCGTTGAGGCGGGATTTTATTAAAACAACCTCCACAAGCATCACGTTCCACGGTAACGACACCTAGACCATTCATTACATTTGAACGAATACGTTTATAAGCATTCAATAATCGTTCTTCAATTATTGATTCCGTATTTTTTGATTTTTTCTGTAAAGCTGCTTCTTCTTTTTCTGTTTCGGCAACTATTTCTTCTAATTCTTTTTTCTTGATTTTAAGGTCTTTTTTGCGGCTGTTCAATTCTTCTTCAGACTGTTCGCCAATTTCCTTTTTCGCAATAATATTTGCTTTGTATTCTTTGATACGTTTTTCTGCCAATTGGATTTCCAGATTTTGAAACTCCATTTCTTTTGTTAAAGAATCATACTCGCGGTTATTACGTACTTTGCTTTGTTGAGATTCGTATTTTTTAATTAAAGCTTGTGACTCGTTAATTACATTTTTCTTTTCAACAATTGCATCTTCCATCGATTTTAACTCTTCAGCAAAATTGCCTATACGGGTTTCTAAACCACCAACAAAATCTTCAAGATCCCTTACTTCCAATGGTAATTCGCCTCTTACTGTTCTGATTTTATCAATTTTTGAGTCGATTTGTTGCAATTCAAATAAGGCTCTCAACTTTTCCTCTACTGAAATTTCCTCAGTTTTAGCTTTTGACATTTTTATAGATATTTAATTGGATTTGTACTAATTTTTGTAATCAGGACTGCAAATGTACTAAATTTTTCCTTTAAAATCTCAGAAATTAATTCCATAGTAAACTGTTCTGTCTCATAATGACCTATATCAGCAATAACAATGCGATTTTCGGCATCAAAAAACTGGTGATATTTAAAATCGGCCGTTATAAATATTTCAGCCCCGTTTTTTATAGCATCGCCAAGCAAAAAACTACCTGATCCTCCGCAAATGGCAACCTTTTTAATCTTTTTATCGAGCAAAGTAGTATAACGTATACAATCTGCCTTCAACAGCGTTTTTATAGTTTTTAAAAACGACATTTCATCGGTTTGGGCAGGCAATTCTCCGATGATCCCCGCCCCTATTCTGGTGTGAATGTTTGATAAGGGAACAAGGTCATACGCCACTTCTTCATATGGATGCGCCTTAATTAAGGCGCTAATCAGCTTTGACTCAATATGTTGAGGGTAAATTGTTTCAATTCTAACTTCTTTTTCCTGATGTTGTTTGCCCTGTTCGCCTACAAAAGGATTGCTTCCGGCTCCAGCCCTGAAAGTACCTGTCCCTGTGGTGTTAAAACTACATTCATCATAATTTCCAATATGTCCTGCACCGGCACTAAATAATGCTGATCTGATTTCTTCCGCTTTGTCCTCGGGACAATAGGTAACCAATTTTTTTAACAGGTTTTTTTGAGGGGAAAGCACTGCACAGTTAATCAATCCCAGTTTTTCTGCAATTTTAGTATTTACACCATTATGAACATTGTCTAAATTGGTATGTATAGCATAAATTGCAATGTTATTTTGAATTGCCTTTATGATAACACGTTCAACATAATTTTTCCCGTTGAATTTTTTTAAGCCCGAAAACACAATTGGATGATGTGCAATTACAAGGTTGCAGCCAAGAGCAACAGCTTCATCAATAATGGCTTCGGTGCTGTCCAGACAAACAAGTGCGGATGTTATATCCATATCCTGGTTTCCACAAATCAGCCCTGCGTTATCATAACTTTCCTGGTATGCTAAAGGTGCAAAAGCTTCTAAACAATCGGTTATTTCTTTTAGTTTCATCTGAAAAGGATTACTTGATTTAATTGTGCTGATTTCGTATCAAATTGTCGTGATTACAATCCCGCTTTTTTAATTCATCAGTCAATGCACTATATTTTGAAAAGTTTTTGCAAATATCCGCAAAGTATTTTGTCCATTCTTTAGAAAACAATGAATTTTGGGATGGTGTTGCAAGTATATGAAAAGAATTTTACTATTTTGAGGGTAGTTCCTACCATTCCTTAATAATGCGATTTACTGTTTGTTTATTGCCTTAGACAATGGATGAATTAATAGAATACCATAAAAAACAACTTGAAAGCAAGGGTGCCTTAATAAAGGAACTGGTGTTGGGTAAAAAGATGAAATAGAATGCACTGATACAGATGCTAGAAAAAAATAAGAGGAAAGTAAAACTATAGATTTATATTTTACTTTTTTTAGGATGCTGACGATTATCAAAAATATTGATGATAAATAATTGATTCTTTTTGACTTTATAAATGATTTTATAATGTCTTACTATCATTCGCCTGTAGTCTGGATTAATTTCATCAACCTGATATTGTTCAATAAAATGAAGAGAAGAAACTGTTCTTAAAATATCCTTTCTGATGCGCTCGGCAACTTGTTCAGATAAGTCAAAGTAATAATTGAAAATTTTCTCTAAATTATTTTCTGCACGCTTACTCCAGAGAATTGTTATCTTTTTACTTTCCACTTTGCCGATTTTATTTCTAGTTCTTCCTGCGAAATAAAATTTCCAGCTTCAATTTCCTTTTCAGCTTCAGCAAGATTTTTATTGTATTGATTTTTTGTCAAGGGCTTTCCATCAACAGTATAAGCAACAACCACTTCTGTATCCAACAGAAAATTTATTTTTTTTAACAATAATTCGCTTTTAACAGAAAGAAGCTTCTGCACTAAATCAATTTTTACTGCCTGAATATTCATTGATATTGGTTTAATATGTTTTCGATTTTAAAACTCTTCATTACAAAGATAAATCATTTTGAAAAAGAAAACAATGATGGCTCATAAACTTTTTTCAATATCATCTTCTTTTATCTAGCGGCTCATTTTATTTAATTTTCCATGTTCATTGTGTAAAAACTTTGTAACCTTTGTGGAAAAAATTCTGGAACAGCCTTCAATCAAAATAAATTTGAGTCAAAATAAATTTTTCAATTATGCCAAATAAAAAACTGGAACGTTTTATAAGAAAAAAAGGGCTTTATGTCGCAATGGCATTCATCGTTGGCGGCCTAATAGGCATTCCAATACTTTTTTGGTTTGCGTCCGTAATTATAATAGGCATAGGAACTATATTTATTTTATTTTTTTGCAGTGGAATGCTTTGCTTACTTCAATGGAAATATGTAAAAAACCATATTGACATGGCGTATAACCACTTTGCAATGTTTGCTTTTTTTGGATTTGGGACTTGCCTGGTTAATTTTATTTTATTGTTAAACTATACCATCAGGGTGCACAGCTATTCCGAAACATATTCTATTATGAGAGAGGGATATTATAACGAAATAGTAATCGCAGGTGATGCACAATACATTGAATTGGAAAGAAATTTAAGTACCTATTTAAGCGACCATCCTGACGAGGCAGTTTCCCTGTCAAATAAAATTACAATTACATTTGATACGGGATTGTTCGGTTTCGATATGATAAGTGATTGTAAGTCCAACTAAATATCAATTACTGCCCAGATAATTATAATCCTGGACTACAATGCTTAAAAACTGTGCTGGAGGCATGTTTGTGGAAATGCCCATTGTTTCTTTGGTTTTTAATGCAAGTTTATTAATTGCTTCGTAATTATCTGATTTAATACAAACCTGCATGACCTCCTTTATAATTGCCAAATCATTATCCGTAAGTTTTGAAACCTCTGGAAAATTCAATACATAATCAGGTTTTGTTTTATTGAAAATAGTATCACTCAGTTTCACTTTTTGTTTCATTTTTATTACTGTTGTCCCTGCCGCCATATCACCAACCCTCTGACCTTTACCATTAATAAGTATTGCAATAAGTGCAATAGAACCACCAAACAAACGCATATCTATAATGCGTAACAACCAACGCAATAAATAGGCACTAAAATTAGCCTGGGTTCCATCCAGTTTTACAACTTTGATTTTCAATATCATTTTACCAAAAGATTTCCCCTGAAAAAAAACTTCACAAACTAAATCATAAAGTAGAATAGGTAAAGAGAGAAGTGAAACGACCGCCATGCTGTTAAAAAGCCTCCAATTAGTAAATGATGCAATAACCAGCACTAAGGAAATATAAGTTGCAAAAAACAAGTAGTCCAACAAGGTTGCTAAAATACGATCACCAATGCTCGCCAGCTCGTATTCAATATCAACATTTTGAGTAGTTTGTATTCGAATGTTGTCCATAACAATCAGCGTCTTTGATTTCTCTTTCCTATTAAAACTTTATAAAAATAACTATTCTAAAGTTTTAAGCCAAACAATTTTTTTTAATGATTTTTTTTATAAATTTACGGAAGATCATTTTTGAACAATTTTGCCACAATGTTTTCAAATGGTAAATGAACCCTGAATTAAATAGTGAAAGAAATTACCTTTCTAAATCAAAATGCCGATAAGTGGCAACAGTTTGAGTTACTTATTACAAGTAAGGGAGGTTCTGATCCGGACCTAATGGCTGATTTATTCGTTCAGGTCACAGATGATTTATCCTACTCCAAAACCAATTATCCGAAATCAAAAACCACTCAATACCTTAATTCGATTGCAGCACGGGTTCACCAGGAAATATATAAAAACAAACGGGAAAAGGGCGGACGTATCATCTCCTTTTGGAAATATGAATTGCCTTTTATTTTTAAAAATTCTCACAAACAATTATTTTATGCCTTCGTAATATTTGCAATAGCCATGCTTATTGGCATTGTTTCCGCAGCTTATGACGATACTTTTGTCCGTCTTATCCTTGGCGACAGTTATGTGAATACGACGCTTGAAAATATTGACAAAGGAGATCCTATGGCCATTTATAAAAGCATGAATCAAATTGATATGTTCTTTGGTATCACTATCAATAATATTCGGGTGGCTTTTGTCTGTTTTGTATTAGGAATATTATTTTCCTTTGGAACCGGCTTTATGCTTATGTATAATGGAATTATGCTGGGGGCATTTCAATATTTCTTTTATGCAAAAGGTTTGTTGTTGCAATCAGTATTAGTCATCTGGATCCACGGGACATTAGAAATATCTGCTATCATCATTGCCGGCTGTGCCGGCTTAGTGATGGGAAATAGTATTTTATTTCCCGGCACTTATTCACGTGGTGTTTCTTTTATTATGGGTGCCAAACAAGGTGTAAAAATTGTTGTAGGTCTGATTCCTGTATTTATAGTTGCCGGATTTTTCGAAAGTTTTGTAACCCGTTATTCGCAAATGCCCATGTGGTTGAGTTTAACAATAATAGGAAGCTCTCTTTTGTTTATTATCTGGTATTTTATTATTTATCCCTTACAATTGAATAAAGAGGGAATAGGTAATAGGTAATAGGTAATAGGTAATAGGTAATAGGTAATAGGTAATAGGCAAGGGGCAACTGGCAAGGTGGAATGGGCAATGTGGAATAGGCAATGGGCAATTAATATAAATAAATAACAATCAATTCAAAAAAACAAAAAATGATCAATCTAGAAAAAATTAATTTCCGTCAGGCTCGCGACTTTGGTGAAATTTTTAATGTTTCGGTGAAATTTTTCCGCCAAAATTTTAAACAGTTTTTCCAGGCATTGATTTTTATAGCCGGTCCATTTGTATTGATAAGTGCAATTGCCGGAGCTTTTTATCAATCAAACGCAGTGAGCATATTTTCAGCCGCCCGGATGGGGTCGTCTGATGTATTTTCGCAATTTGGTTGGACGTATTTAATTTTTATACTTGCGGCAATTACCGCTAATCTTGCGCTAATCGGGACTGTTTTCGCATATATGATTAACTATATGGAAAAAGGACCCGGTGAATTTACTATTAATGATGTCAGACAAACTGTTGTTAGTAATATTGGAAATCTACTTTCGGTATTTTTCTTAATGGTTTTAATTGTTTTTATCATTATCCTTGTTACAGTCATCCTATTTGTTGTCACAACTGCAGTTGCGAGTAGTATACCAGCTGTAGCCATATTATTAGGAATAGCTTTATTTTTTGGTTTACTCATTTTGATGCCACCTCTGATGTGGCAGATATCTGTAATTTATTTGGTAAAAATGCAAGAAGGCGGCAGCGCAGTATCATCCTTTTACAGAACACAAAAAGTATTGCGAAATAATTTCTGGTGGACATGGGTAATCATGGTTTGTGCTGCAATGGCTGTTGGAATTCTTTCCTTTATATTTGCTCTCCCACAGGCGGTTTTTCAAGTTGTTTTGATGTATGGTAATTTAAAAGAGGCATCCGGCGATATCTCTATTCCATTTATTATTGTTGCAAGTGTCTGTACTTTTTGCAGCACCCTGTTGTATAGTGCATTATATGTAATCAGTGCATTTCACTATTACAGTCTGGCTGAACAAAAAGATGGCATTGGCCTAATGGAACGAATAGATGAAATTGGCAATACGCCCAATAGTGATGTGGAGCAACAATACTAACTTATTTTGCTATGCAGGAGGGATCATTAAACGCTCCTTTTATCCTGCATTTTTTTTATTACTATATAGTTTACTATATAGTCAGGATGCTTATTGCGTAATCAATTCCAGAAATACAAGCAATATTGTCAGATACGATTCTGCAAAAATTGATGTCAGAGAACCAACGACAACAAAACAAAAAGAGTTATTAAATGATAATGACTATAAATACGACCGGATTGGCCCCGCTCCCAAAACACCTTGGGAACGCTTTAAAGATTGGTTTTGGCGAAAAGTTGACGAGCTGTTTAACAGCAAAGGTGGTTCTATCGGTTTACGAATTCTGGAATATGTATTAATTATAACAGCAATAGTATTAATTGTTGTATTGCTTTCCAGAAACAACATTCGTGCTTTATTCTACAGAAAGAGTGATACAATTCCTATCGATTATAATGAGTTCGAAGAAGATATTCATAAAATAAATTTTGATGAATTAATTGCGACCGCTCTTTCCGAAAAAGATTTCAGACGTGCTGTTCGTTTGCATTTTTTAAAACTTCTGAAAGAATTAGCAGACAAAAATTTAATCATCTGGAAAATCGACAAAACCAATAATGATTATTCTATCGAACTCTTCAACAGTAAGTATAGCAAACACTTCAAAGAGTTGGCGATTTTATACGAATACATTTGGTACGGTAATTTTGAATTAGATGAAAGCAATTTTAAAACTACCATTGAAAAATTTAAATTGTTTGAAATTTAATGTTGAAAGGAAATAGAATATATCTAATCATTTTGGCGCTTTGTTTTACAGCACTTATCTTACTGCAGGTATTTGCTCCCAAGCAAATCGATTGGAGTATTTCATATACCGGGAAAGCAAAGATTCCGTATGGAACTTCTGCACTTTACTCCATGTTACCTGTTATTTTCCAATCACAGAACATCACTAACACAAAGCTGCCACTGTACAATACCTTGAACAAAAAGTCCATTCAAAATCACAATTATATTATCATTAATAATGTATTTAAACCGGATACACTGGACACCCGCGAACTATTAAAATTTGTTGCGAATGGCAATAGTGTATTTATTTCGGCCAATTATTTTGAAGGGAAATTTGCTGACACGTTGAATCTTAAAACAGACAATTATTTTGATTTAGGAAATATTACTAAAAATGATTCATTAGCCTTTTCAACTATATACAAACCTCATGACACGGTGAAAATTAATTTCACCAGTTCATCATTAAAAAATTCAACTTATTATACCTACAAAAAAGGTATGGAAGGCACCTACCTTAATTCTTTCGACACAGCACAAAGCACTGTTTTAGGATATAACGACTATAAAAAAATCAATTACATTAAATTTAAAATTGGGAAAGGGCAGATATTTATTAATACGCTGCCTGAGGCCTTCAGTAATTACCATTTTGTGAGTACGAATTACTCCTATGTTTATAAGGCTCTCTCCTATTTGCCTTACCAATCCACTATTTGGGATGAATATTATAAAGCGGGAAATGAAAAAAGTAATAACCCTTTGCGCGTTATTTTTAATAATCCTTTATTACTAAAGGCGTATTATTTGCTTATTCTGTCTCTCATTTTATTTATGATTTTTGGCGCTAAACGCAAGCAACGTATTATTCCTATTGTTGCCCCTTTTAAAAACACAACATTGGAGTTCGTGGATATTGTGGGTAAGTTGTATTATCAGACAGGAAATCATAAAAATATCGCTGATAAAAAAATCACCTATTTTCTTGAATACATTCGTACTGCATTTCAAACAAAAACAACTATTTATGATGATGCATTTATCATGAGAATTGTTAACCTTTCAGGAATTGAGGAACAAAAAGTTCACGAATTGTTTTACTATTTTTCGGATCTAAGCATTAAAGCTGCTATAACACAGCAAGAACTTTTAAAATTAAATAGAATGATTGAAGAATTTCACAAACAAAGTAAACGGTGAATTGATGTGCTGATATGCTAATGTGTAGATGTGCTGATGTGTAGATGTGCTGATGTGTTGATGTGTTGATGTGCTGATGTGTTGATGTGCTGATGTGCTGATGTGTAAATGTGCTTATTAACTAATGACTATTGCCTATTAACTAATAACTATTAACTAATTTTAAAAAATGGAAGAACAAGTATTTCAAAATCGGGTTGATTTAAATGACTTGCAAAATGCTGTCAGTAGCATTAAGCGGGAAATTAATAAAATAATTGTCGGGCAGGATAATATGATCGAGCTCCTTATTGCTGCCATTCTTGCCGATGGGCATGTATTAATTGAAGGAGTGCCGGGCGTTGCTAAAACGCTGACAGCGAAATTGCTTTCAAAGACAATGGATATAGGGTTTTCCCGCATACAATTCACGCCCGACCTGATGCCTTCGGATATTATCGGAACAAGCATTTTTAATCTTAAAACTTCAGAGTTTGAATTTAAAAAAGGTCCGCTGTTTTCAAACATAATATTAATCGATGAAATTAATCGTGCTCCTGCAAAAACGCAATCAGCACTTTTTGAAGCAATGGAAGAACGACAGATTACTGTTGATGGGAAAACATATCCATTAACGGCTCCTTTCATGGTTTTGGCAACTCAAAATCCAATTGAGCACGAAGGCACGTATAGACTGCCTGAAGCACAACTCGACCGTTTTATTTTTAAAATTGAAGTCGGTTACCCCTCTCTTGAGGATGAAATTAAAATTATTTCAGAATATCACTCAAGAAAAAACACAGTGGACATAAACAGCATTATGGCTGTGATAAATGTAGCTAATGTGACTGATTTCAGAGCAAAAGTAAGTTCATTGCATATCGATTCGAATTTAATTTCATACATCGCAAAAATAGTAAATCAAACACGCAACAATTCGTCTCTTTATCTGGGGGCATCCCCACGTGCATCGTTATCCATACTTTCGGCATCAATGGCCATCGCGGCAATTCGGGGACGTGATTTTGTTACTCCCGATGATATTAAATTTGTAGCAACGCCTGTATTAAATCATCGCATAATGCTCACTCCTGAAAAAGAAATGGAAGGAATTTCTTCGAAAGAAGTGATAAAACAAATTATAGAACAAATTGAAGTGCCGAGGTAGTTTTTTAGTTAAGAGTTAATAGTTAAGAGGTAATAAGTAATAGGTATTAGTTAAGAGTTAATGGGGAAGTGGCAATACAATAGGTAATAGTTAAAATACGTTTACATTTTTTTTGTGGGACAAAATAATTATAATAAAGATGCATCAAATCCTTCCTCTCAGGTAGGAGGGGTGTGGCTTTTCTTTAAATCTGTTTTTTTTACAAACCTTCTCTATTTCGTTATTGCAGCAGAAGTGGTGTTGCTTGTTTTTGGATTTTTCTTTTCTCAAATAGCGGCATTTGCTGAATATGGTCTACTGATTATTCCGGTATTACTTATGGTGGATATGATTTCCCTGTACTCCAATAAAAACGGTATATATGGCAGACGTGACACTTTAGATAAATTATCAAACGGTGATGATAATTTAATACAAATTATTTTAGAAAATCATTATTTATTCCCTTCCCGGTTAACGGTAATAGATGAAGTTCCGTTTCAATTTCAGGCGCGTGACACAGCGTTTAAATTAACAATCGGGGCTAAAAAAAACAAAACACTTGAATATATTGTAAAGCCTCTGAAACGGGGAGAATATAATTTCGGAGCTCTAAATGTTTATGTTAAAAGTCCCATTGGATTTATTCAACGACGATATCGCTTTTCGCAAGATTTAATTGTGCCTGTTTACCCTTCATTTTTGCAAATGCGCAAATATGAATTGCTTGCGATATCAAACTATCTGACAAATGCGGGTATAAAAAAAATACGGAAAATAGGCAGCAATGCGGAGTTTGACCAAATTAAGGAATACGTTTCCGGAGATGATTTCCGAACCATAAATTGGAAAGCCACTGCGCGAAAAAACAAGCTGATGATTAATCAATTTCAGGATGAGAAATCACAGCAGGTATATTCTATCATTGATATGGGGCGGGTAATGAAAATGCCTTTTGACGGCTTGAGCCTACTGGATTATGCGATCAATGCTAGTTTGGTTATTTCAAATATTGCAATGCTCAAACAAGATAAGGCCGGGATTGTTATCTTCTCACATAAAGTGCAATCCATTTTGCTTGCAGATCGCAGAAATGCTCAACTTCAAAAAATATTAGAATTACTTTACAATCAAAAAACAGGTTATCTCGAAAGTGATTTCGAAAATTTATTTATCAATATAAAAAGAAAAATAAATCAGCGTAGCTTATTATTGCTTTACACCAACTTTGAAAGCTTGTCAGGACTGCAACGACAGCTTAAATATTTGCGCAGGCTGGCAAAAGAACATTTGCTGGTAGTACTGTTTTTTGAAAATACAGAATTGCATGCATTTATAGATAAACCGGCAATTACAACTGAAGATGTTTATAATAAAGCCATTGCTCAAAAATTTGCTTACGAGAAAAAACTGATTGTAAAAGAGCTTGAAAAGTACGGAATTCATTGCATTTTAACAGATCCGAAAAAACTCTCTGTAAATACAATTAATAAATATCTGGAGTTAAAAGCAAGAGGGATGATTTGACAATTTGCTGTGTTAAAAACAATTATTAAATCCCACTCCTCTATTCAAAAAAAATGGATTTCGAAACTAAACCGAAGAAAAAACTCACACCTGCCCAGGCTTTGATTAAGGCTCAGCAATCCTGCGCATACCAGGAACGTTGTCAGCAAGAAATGCGAAGCAAACTCTATGAATGGGGGCTTTATCCTGATGCAGTGGAAAATATCATTTCGGATTTAATTACCACTAATTTTTTAAACGAAGAACGTTTTTCAAAAACTTATGCCGGCGGAAAGTTTAGAATAAAAAAATGGGGACGAATAAAAATTAAAATTGAATTAAAAAAACGAAATATCTCTGATTACTGTGTCAAAAAGGCTATGGAAGAGATTAATGACAAACAGTATATCCAAACATTAAAACAAATAATTGAAAAAAAATCAAAAGAAATTAAAGGTGGTCAATCTGCATTGCGGAATTATAAAATCGCACAATATGCGGCTTCACGAGGCTTTGAGAATGATTTAATCTGGGATATTTTAAAAGAAAAAGAGCCCTTCGATTAATTATTTGAAAAATTGTTTAAGTTTTTCTTTCCCCTTTCTTTAAAGAGCCATCAGTCCCTCAATGCCATCCATTTCTTTATATTTGGATATAATGGATTCCGCATCAAACATAACTTCCTTAATTGTTATGCTAAAATATTTTCCGTTTGCAGATTCTTTGTGTAAAATGATTGCTTCATCAGAAAATTTTGATTCAACCAAAGCGATTTTCTGATTATCGGCGGGTATAATAAATTTGAACATATAAACCGAAGGCCAGTTATTTTCTTTGTTTAATAGTTCGCGAAGTTTGTTAAACTGTACATCCTTATTCATTATACAAAGATAATTTTTAATCCATTTAGTTTATTATTTTTGTGGGGCAATACACTATTTATGAAAAAATTTAAAATAAAAGATGAATATATTCAACTTAATCAGTTGATAAAGGCTATGTCGTGGAGTTCGAATGGCGCTGAGGCAAATGCACTTATTATTGCGGGACAGATAAAAGTTAATGGTGAGGTAGAATACAGAAAACGTAATAAATTAGTAATAGGTGATAGTATATCATATAACAATCAGAAAGTAGAAATAGAATAAAGAGTTAAGAGTTAAAAGTTAAGAGTTAAAAGTTAAAAGTTAAAAGTTAAGAGTTAAGAGTCAAGAGTCAGGACTCAAGAATTTAGACATATCATAATTTTATTTATCAGGAATTTATGAAAGCAAAAAAAGTCGAAATTAAAAAGCAAAAAAAAAACAGTCCGGCGCCTAAATCCTTTAATAAATTATTGCTGCTTGCCCTTATCGTTATTACTGCTTCAATCTATTTCAAATCACTCAACAATCATTTTATTACCACCTGGGACGATCATGGTTACATAACTGAAAATCCGGATATTCGCACACTCCATGGCGACAGTATAAGTTATACGATTAAAAAGACGTTTACCAGCAATATTTTGGGGAACTATCAGCCCTTAACGATGCTTACGTATTGTGTTGAATACGCGAAATTTAAGCTCAATCCAAAACCCTATCATGTTACAAACCTAATCTTTCATATTTTCAATGCTCTGCTTGTTTTCTGTTTTATCTGGTTATTGACGCAACAACAATGGGTTGCCTTTATAACTGCACTGCTATTTGCAATTCACCCTATGCACGTTGAGTCCGTATCGTGGGTATCGGAAAGGAAAGATGTTATGTATTCATTTTTTTACCTTGCATCACTATCCACCTATCTTTTGTATCTGAAGGTAGAAAAATGGAAATGGCATTATTATGTCCTGGCATTCTCTCTGTTCCTTTTAGGTCTTTTTTCAAAGGCAATGGCAGTAACTGTTCCAATTACTTTTTTTGCACTCGACTATTTTATGGGCAGAAAAATTAATTTGAAAGGACTACTGGAAAAAGTGCCGTTTATCGTTATGTCACTTGTTTTCGGAATCATTGCAATAGGAGCACAGAAATCTGCAAGTGCTTTGGAAGGCATTGCTAATTATAGTTTTTTTGATCGTATTTTATTTAGTTGTTATGGCCTGATTACCTACCTCTGGAAACTTTTTCTACCAATTAACCAGACAGTTTTTTACAATTATCCGGTAAAAGAGAATGGAATGTACCCCTTGATTTTTTTAATTGCACCAGTACTAATTCTTGTACTTGGATTTTTGATCTATAAATATTTTCGTTTGAGTAAAGATGTGGTATTCGGGCTCGGATTTTTTTTAATTACAATTGCATTAGTATTACAGATACTACCGGTTGGAGATGCCATCATCGCGGACCGTTACACGTATCTTCCCTATATTGGAATATTTTTTATTCTGGCAAGAGGGCTAAATAATTTATGGGAAAATACATCGGGGAAATTTCAAACTTTTAAAACTCCTTCAATAATAGTATTCGTTGTGTTTTCATTAATATGCTGTTATCTAACAGTTCAACAGGGTAAGGTTTGGCATGATAACATATCACTTTGGAGCAATGCCATCGAAAAATTTGACGGCGCTCCTAAATCTTTAAATAATAGAGCCTTGTCATATTTTCAGGAAAAGCAGTATGAAAAAGCACGCGTTGATTATAGCCGGACAATTCAACTTGACGATAATTACCCTGACGCCCATTACAATCGTGGAGTTGTCAACTTTGATCTGAAAAATTATGATGATGCATTAAAAGATTATAATGCTGCAATCATGAAGGACCCCAAATTTGCGAGAGCTTATAACAATCGTGGAAATCTTTATCATACACTTGGGAAATACGATATGGCAATAATTGACTATACTGGAGCAATTAAGTATAATCCAAAGTTTGGGAAATCCTATTGTGACAGGGCTGGATCGTATTTCACTATTCAACAATTTCAACCCGCGCTCGAAGATGCTCTTACAGCAAAGCAATTGGGCTGGAAGGTTGATCCGCGTTTTATTGAAGCAATACAAGAGGGTATCAAAGGAACTGAGCAAAAACCTAAATAATACCTTAACGCCTTCCCAATTATTGCCTAAAAAAAACAAAAACATTTTTTTGCTCTATTAAACAAATAATTTCATAAATTTGCACTCCAATAAAAAAAATGAGCTGGTACCCTAGCTCAGTTGGTAGAGCAAAGGACTGAAAATCCTTGTGTCACTGGTTCGATTCCAGTGGGTACCACCTTTAAAATTAAGCCCTTACAGAAGTGTGAGGGCTTTTTTTATGCGAGGTGCGCGATATTGGTGAATAAATTAGCCTTGAAGAAAAAGTAATATAACCGCCAGTGAAAAAAAAGAATAAATCATTTGAGTTTGTAGATTTCCATTATGGGGCGTATATTTGTAATAACAAATTCAAAACCATGAGTGCTGCGGAAATAAAACTTACAATATTTGAGTTGCTGGCAACCACTAAGGATAGCAAGGTACTTAACTCTATTTACAAACAACTAATATCTCAGACAGTAAAAAAGGAAGCGGATTTTTGGGATGAATTTTCTAATGAGCAAAAGGAAGAGATAATGGCTTCAATTGAAGAATCTGAAAAAGGAGAAACCGTACCACATAGTCAAGTAATGAAAAAGTACAATAAATGGCTCTAAAGGTACATTGGACTAAACGAGCCGAAAAAACATTTGATAAAGTTGTTGTTTATTTTTTAAAAGAGTGGTCAGAAAAAGAGGTTAAAAATTTCGTTAGGAAAACAAACAATGTTATCGGACACATTTCTGAAAAGCCCAAAATGTTTCCTTCCCCAAAAAAAATAAATGTCCATACTGCATTAATAACCAAGCACAATAGTTTACTCTATAAAATTATGGGGAACAACCAAATGGATTTATTATTTTTCTGGGACAACCGCCAAAATCCTAAAAAGCAAAAACTTTAACTAATATAAAAATTAGGTGTGCAATGTCGGTGTGCGATAATGTTCGATTTCGACACGGTTTTGCAATAAATTGTAATAAATCATTTGAGTTTGTCGCCTCTCAATTTTGGGTGTACATTTGTAGGAACAAACCAACTACCATGAGTACTGCTGAATTAAAATCCAATTTGTACAAACTCATTGAATCTATCAATGATAGTAAAACTCTTAATGCTATTTATGCACTTATAACCGAGCAAAAGAAACGGGAGATAGATTGGTGGGATGAGTTAACCGAAGAACAAAAAGTTGGTATTGAAAGGGGATTAAAAGATATAAAAGCAGAACGGGTTTATACGCATGAACAAGTTATAGCTAAATCTAAAACTGTCATCAGCAAATATAAAAAATTGGCAAAATAATTATGAAGATTATTTGGTCTGCCGAAGCTGAAAAGACTTATTTTGAAACCCTTGAATTCATTTTCAATAATTGGAATATTAAAACTGTTGAATCTTTTGAAGAAAAAGTTTTTCATATTTTAGACCTAATTTCCGAAAACAATAAATTGTTTCCTGCATCAAAGAAAAAATCTATTTACAAGGCTGTTATATCAAAACAAACTTCCGTTATATATAGAATTTCTAAAAACGAAATAACACTTCTTTATTTTATTGATAACAGAAGTAACCATCAATATTACTAATCATAGTAATTTCATTTTAACAGTAAGCACTGCTTTGCCTTCAATAAATGCTTTTGCACCTTCATGAAATATTCTAACAATTTCACCACAATCTAAGGAAGTCCAATTCTTATCAGTCAATTGAAATTATTTTGTTCTGATTGTGAACAAAACATTGTTTTATATTAAAACATCACTTATCTTTGTCCCATCAAACAGCAAACTCCAAATAGATATGAACGTAAAATTGTCACAAAAGCAAATTGGTCAGAGGATAACGGCACTGCGCAAAATGAAGGGGTTGTCTCAGGAAGATTTGGCGAAAACTGTCAAGATTTCCCGACCATCTTTAGCTCAAATAGAACTCGGAAATAGAAGTGTCGATATTCTTGAATTACAAAAATTGTCTTTGGTCTTAGGTTTTTCTTTGGATGATTTTATGTCTAAAGATTTTATAGCCACTGAGAGTGTTGAAGATAAAATGGAGGCAAATTCCAAAAAATCACAGGAGCGTATTTCTGTCCCAACCCTACAAATCAACAAGTTTAAAAATGTGTTGTTGTATATTCTTGAAAGATGTGCAGGGAAGCCGAATGTTGGAGAAACAGTACTTTATAAATTACTATACTTTTCAGATTTTAATTATTATGAGTTGTATGAAGAGCATTTAACTGGTGCGAAATATCGTAAATTACCTTACGGACCTGTTCCGCAAAAACTGGATTCAATCGTAAATCAAATGATTGATAAAGGGCAATTAAAAAGAGTAAAAACAGAATATCACGGTTATCCACAAACTCGTTATTTGCCTTTGGAAAAAGCCAATTTGACTGAACTAATGGCAAGTGAAAAAGAAACCATTGATAGGGTAATTGAGCAAATGAGTGATTGGTCTGCCGCTGCAATAAGCAATTATTCTCATAAAGATATGCCTTGGCAAGCTTCAAAAGAAGGAGAGGAAATAAATTATGAATTGGCTTTTTATAGAGACGCTCCTTTCTCTGTAAGAAACTATGGAGATGAAATTGAACAGCAATGACCTTTGATGAACTTGCAGAATTTAAAAAGAATTTGAAAACCCTTTTAAAAAAATATAGAACGCTGAATGATGATTTGGACGTGGTGAAAAGAGTTTTAGAAATTGCGCCAGATGAAAGACCGCCATTCAGTTTTCGTATTGATAATTTGGAGGTGAATGCTTGTATTATTAAGGTAAAAAAGATTGCTTGTAAATCGTTAAAAGGTCGTGGAGTAAATTCGGGTTTACGTTTAATTTATGGTCATTACCAAGAAGAAAAAAGAATAGTTTTCATTGAACTTTATCATAAGAATAATAAAGAAGTTGAAGATAGACAAAGAATTATTGACAACTTTAAATAGTATGTATTTAAGTGCTATGTCAGAAATTAACCCAATTTAGATGGCGAACAGAAATCAAATTGTGAAGAAATTAGCCTTGAAGAAAAATATAATAACCGCCATCTAAAGGTACATTGTGCAATATTAATATTCACGTACTATGTTTTCCAGGCCTTTAGCATTTATTATCTGAATTTCCCTTTTCTTTCTGAATATTAATTTCTCCTTTTCAAAATCACTTAACTGCCTCGTTACCTGTTCTGGCGTTGTTCCTGCAATATCAGCTATTTCCTGCCTGCTCAATTCAATATTCAATGTTTTTGTTTTAGGGTTTGTTCCAAATATTTCATTTATATAAACAAAAGCTTCCGCCACTTTTTCCCGGATATTCATTTGTGAATGGTATTTCACCCGTAATTCTGTTCTTCTTAATTCAAGAGCATAAAAAAGAATAAGGTTATACGCAAATTCAGGCGTCTTCATACAAATATTTCGAAAAACACTTGTTTCCAAAAAACACACATTTGTATCCATCAAGGCAATAGCGTTAAAGTAGTATTTATCATTTCCTAAAACTCTATGCCCCAGAGTATTCCCATCTGAAGCCAAACGAACCACCTGCTCTCTGCCATTTAAATTAGTTGTTACTACTTTTACTCCTCCATGTTGAATAAAATGAATTCCCAGCATTGCGTTTCCTTCTCTAAAAATGTAATCTCCCTTTTCATAAAAGTTCTGATTTTTGTAAGTGGAAATTTCATCTAAATATTCACCAAAACAATACTTCTTTATGAAGCAATTGAAGCTATTGCACTTTTTACATTCTACATTATCTTTCATAACAGGGCATAAATAAATTCAATTAAACATTTCAAAACAGGTCGATTTATAGACCTCATCGAAGAGGGTGCTATGGCAATCGGTATTATTACTACAATTGTAGTGATAAAGTGGGGAATAAAACTGGGTGAAAATCACCAACAGAAACAATAAAAATCATTCCACAATTAATGTTTTTTTGTAATTATTTTGGGGGGGGGGAAAGCCTGAATACTTTCTTTATCCCCCTAAATTGACTTGCTAAACATATTGCCTTCTGTTTTTTTTCTGCGCAGACGAACATCCAATACTGAACAAATATTACGTATAAATAAACTACCTTTTTCGGTAACAAAAATTGAATTCTGTTCCAATCTCACCAAACCATCTTCTTCTAATAAAGAAAGTTCATGCATCATTTTTTCAAGGACAATAGTATCAAAAGTTTTTTTGTCAATTTTTGTAAAGCCGCGACACATTAAATCCAGAATGTTCTTTCGAATTATTAAATCTTCCGCATTTAATAAATGACCATTTACCAATGGAAATAAACCATGAGAAATTTTTTCCTGATACTCCTCCACGTTTTCTTCATTTTGTGCGAAAGCTATCCAGGCATCGCTAATGCTGGAAGATCCCAATGCAATAATAAGTTTTGACTGCGTAGTTGTATAACCCATGAAGTTCCTATGCATCGTCCCATTAGAAACCGCTTCAAATAACTTGTCATTGGGCAAAGCAAAGTGATCCATGCCAATTGCTTTGTATCCAAGCTCTGTGAGCATGGTTTTCCCCAACTGATACATTTTCCATTTTTCAGAAGCTTCCGGCAAGTCGGCTTTTGTATATCTCCGTTGACCTTTGCTTTTCCAAGGAACAAAGGCATAGGAATAAAAAGCAATTCTATCCGGTTTTAATTCTTTTATTTTTGAAATGGTAAAATCTATACTGGAAATAGTTTGTTTAGGTAATCCATAAATCAAATCAATGTTGATACTTTTATAACCATGCTTTCGGGCCCATTGCACCACTTCATTTGTTTTTTTGAACGACTGAACCCTGTTAATAATATGCTGTACAACAGGATCGAAATCCTGCACACCTAAACTAACGCGGTTAAAACCAACTGTGGCAAGCTGTTCCAAATGTTCTTCCCTGGTATAGTTAGGATGCACCTCTATACTAAACTCGTGATTATCCGATACTTTTGAGTTTTTTGTAATCCCTTTAATAAGCTGTACTAAATTTTCAGGACTAAAAAAAGTAGGTGTACCACCACCAAGTTGTATCTCACGAATAACGGGAGCAGTAGGCAACAAAGAACGATACATTTCCCATTCTTTTAATACTGTCTCTAAATACGGGGTTTCAACTTTGTGATTCTTTGTAATACGCTTATTGCATGCACAAAAGGTGCACAGATTTTCGCAGAATGGTAAATTAATATAAATACTTATTTCACCATTCTCTTTTTTAAAAGTTTCAATGACTGATTTTGCCCACTTCTCACTATTTATAGTTTCTTTCTCCCAATAGGGTACCGTTGGATAGCTTGTATATCTAGGAAGTGGAAGGTCGTATTTATAAAGCAGGGGTAAAATATCTTCGTTCATTTTGTTTAATTATAATTATATTTTATAGATACCTGTAAAAATTTCCCCACCGGATTTTCTCATTGCACGATACATCCCTTCGGAATTAAAAGGCATTTCAATATTACCTATTGCATCAATACCAACAAGACCGCCTTCTCCGCCAATTTTCACCAATTTCTGATAAACTACAATATCACATGCCTCTTTTAATGTTAACCCTTTGTATTCCATCAGACATGAAATATCATAAGCAACTACCGAACGAATAAAAAATTCACCGTGCCCCGTACATGAAATAGCACAGGTATTATTATTCGCATACGTTCCGGCTCCAATGATAGGGCTATCTCCCACCCTTCCGAATTTTTTATTCGTCATACCGCCAGTAGAAGTTGCCGCAGCAATATTTCCATGCATGTCCAATGCAACAGCGCCCACAGTACCTTTTTTAGAGGTAGGTGCCTTCCCTGGCCCTTTTAAATCACCGTGATCTAAAACCACCTGATCGTTTTCTTTTGCCTGTAATAACTGGTCGTAACGCTCCTGCACAAAGAAATATTCGTCGGGAGCAAACTCCAATTTCATTTTTTCGGCAAACTCCATCGCACCCAAACCTGATAAAAACACGTGTTCCGAGTTTTCCATCACTGTTCTGGCCAAAGAAACAGGATTTTTTATATTCTTAACACCGGTAACAGCACCGGCCATCAGGTTTTCCCCATCCATGATTGAGGCATCCAGTTCATTGGTGCCACCGGTAGTAAAAACAGCGCCCCTGCCAGCATTAAAAAGCGGATTGTCTTCCAGCTTTTTCACGGCTGCTTCCACCGCAAACAAGGCAGTACCGCCAGATGATAATATTGCATCACCGGCAAGGATGGCTTCTTCCAACCCTTTTTTATAATTCTTTTCTATTTCAGGATTCATGGTGGAGCGCGGTATTGCGCCCGCCCCGCCATGCAATGCAATTGCAAATTGTTTCATAAATTATTTATTGCTACATCAATTTTCTAAGTAATTTCAAAATCAACCCTTTTGCTTTATACGGGGGGTAAACGATTTTGCCAATATCAACCAGGCGTGACTGAACCATTACGGAACGTTCATGAGAAAAAGCTTTAAATCCATACACCCCATGCGACCCACCTATTCCACTTGCATTTACTCCGCCAAAAGACAAGTTCGGATTTGATATATGAATCATTACATCATTTACACAAACACCGCCTGAAGATGTTTGTTTTAAAATAGTATCAATGTTCCGTTTATTTTTGCCGAATATATATAATGCCAATGGTTTGCTATTTGCATTCACAAACGAGATAACTTCATTCAGATTTTTATAGGTTAATACCGGCAATACCGGTCCAAAAATTTCTTCCTTCATAATAAAGGAATCCAAAGATACATTCGTAATAACGGTTGGATGTATAGTTCTGTCTGATTCCTCAAATGTTCCTCCAATTTTAACCTGCCCTCCTTTTTTAATGGCCTCATCCAAAAGGATTTGTATTCGTTTAAAATGGCTATCCGAAATAATTTTTCCATAATCTTCTTTGTTTAGCCTGCCCTTGTCGAAATATTTTTTTTCTATATTTTCTCTCATCAACTCAATAAACTCTTCCAGTTGATTCTCATGTACATAAACATAATCGGGCGCAATACAAGTTTGACCGGCATTTGCGAATGTCCCCCAGGTTATTTTATCAGCCGCCTTTCTCAAATCGGCATTTTCATCAATAATTGCAGGAGATTTGCCGCCCAACTCTAAAGTTACCGTTGATAGATTTTTGGAAGCGGCTTCCATCACTATTTTTCCAACTTTTGTGCTGCCTGTAAAGAAAATATGATTGAAAGGGAAACTCAACAATTCGGTTGAAACCGAAACATCTCCTTCAATAATTGCGATTTCTTCCTCGTTAAAAGTTTCTTTTATCAGGTTAGTCAACACACTGCTTGTTGCAGGAGCCAATTCAGAAGGTTTTAAAATACAACAGTTCCCGGCTGCAATGGCTGAAATCAAAGGAGATATTAATAATTGAAAGGGATAATTCCAAGGTGCAATAATTAAACAAACGCCTTTTGGTTCAAAATTAATACTGCATTTGGTAAGCATGTTCACCGTATTGGAAGGGACAATCTGAGGCTCTGTCCAGAGCGATAAATTTTTGATTGCAAAATCCAATTCCCCATAAACAAAAAACACTTCAAAAACAGCAGATTCAAAAACAGGTTTTCTTAAATCCTTTTTCAATGCTTCAAAAATGGCGTTCTCATTGTCTTTGATGGCGGTCTTTAATTTCTTAAGCTTCGCTTTACGATCATCAATAGAGCTTAACTTAACGCTAAGTTGATTTTTCCACTGCGCATCAAAAATCCGCTTGATGTTATCCCTCACGTCTTTAGTTAATGTGTTTTCCATTTGTTTTTTATTTGACTCTTCGTTTAATCACCTATACCTCTATCTTTAATTTCTTCTCAAAAGAAGAAGAGGGAATAGAAGTATTGTTGGCTAATATGCCTTGAACAATAAAATATTGAGCTGTAGCATACGTGGACAAAATCCAAATACCTGCAAGAGGAATGGGTAGAAAAAACTTGTTGAATGCTAACAAACTGTCGGAAACAGCGAAAATTATAGCTCCGACCAAGATCAGGTTAAAACTATTTTCATTCACCTTCCCATAACGATTTAAAGCAAAGATATTCATGCTTATCAATATGGAAGTGTAAACAAAAACAGGGGCTGCCAGCTCGCCTAAATTATTATAAAGCATGGAATACATCACGATTCCATAAATTACCATTAACAAAATATATAAAATTTTATTTTTTAATTTTTTCACCGCAGTAAGGTCGGATGAGCGCAAATAATAAAGAACGTAGGAAACGTGTGCAAGTAAAAAAGAAACCAATCCGCCAATAAAAAATAAAGTATGTTGTTCCTGAAAGATAAGCAATACATCTCCAAGCAGGGATAATAACAAACCGCTTATTGCATAATAAACCGCTTTCCCTTTGTGTCCCGACTCAACAAATAAATAAACCAACAGACTGACAACAATCAGCGGTTTGAAAACAATTTCAAGTAAAAAACTATGGGAACTGCTTGCAAACAATACAAAAGCAACTATCAATATAAATATGCTTGCAAATATTTTTTTACGGGAACTGCTCATAATTCGGCCGGGACATTAAACATATAAAGAAGTAATTTTAAATTCTTTCCCATCAAACAATCCTTTATCGCTTATTTTCAGATTGGGTATAACCAGAAGTGCAAGAAAAGACAAGGTCATATAAGGTGCGTGTAATGAGCATCCCCAGATTTTTACCTTTTTATCTATCGATTCATATTTTTCAGCCACAGCGTATCCATCTTCAACACTCATTAATCCGGCTACTGGCAATGGAAGAATATCCTTAAGACCACCACAGACTGCTGAAACTCCACCTTTGTGTTCAATCAATAAATTTATTGCTGCAACAATATCTGCGTCACTAACTCCGGTTGCAATAATATTATGACTGTCGTGGACTACTGTAGAAGCCATTGCTCCTTCTTTTAATCCAAAATTTTTCACAAATGCAACGCTTGGCAAGCTATCGTGATAACGATTGACTACCACGATCTTTAATATGTCTCTGGAAGTATCGCTATTGAGTTTGCCGTTATCAGGGGTCATTTCTGCAATTAGCTCACTGGTGATCAATTGTCCGTCTACAACTTCAATAACTCTTATTTTATTGCTCTTCGCCGCTACTTCAATATCTTTCTCCGAAATTTTATGACAATTGAAATTATTAACGGCTTTCTCTTTTACAGATGGAATTAGACTTTTGCCATTTTTTGCAACGAGTTTTCCATCAATATATGTTTCAAGAATTGTAAGATCGGTTAAATTATCTGTAACAATAAAATCGGCAGCATCATTTATCTGAAGAAGCCCTACTTTCAATCCAAAATGTTTAACAGGATTTACACAAGCCGTCTGAAAAACATGTAAGGGCGGAATGCCTCTTTTTATAGCACGTTTCACTAACAGATTAATATGACCTAGCGCTAAATCGTTTGGATGCTTGTCGTCAGAGCAAAGCATCATATCGGAATAATGATCGTACATTAAATCAATAAGAACTTCAAAGTTTTTTGCGGCACTTCCTTCACGAATTAATATTTTCATCCCCAACTGTATTCTTTCCAATGCTTCATCGGCAGTATAACATTCATGATCGGTGGTAATGCCGGCTGTTACATATGCTTTCGCATCTTCACCACGCAGTCCGGGTGCATGCCCATCAATAACTTTTTTATATTTATGAGCCAGCTGAATTTTTTTCATCACCATTTCATCCTTAGATATAACTCCGGGAAAATCCATCATTTCAGCCAGACAAACAATCTCAGGCATTTTTAATAACTCTTCAATTTCTTTTAGTCCTATCACAGCTCCGGCTGTTTCAAAAGTAGTTGCCGGGACACATGAAGGAGCTCCGAAATGAAATTTAAAAGGCACTTTCTTTCCGTTATCCAACATGTATTTTACACCATCAATACCCAATACGTTGCCAATTTCATGAGGGTCAGAAACCGTTGCTACGGTACCATGTGTAACAGCCAGACGGGCAAACTCGGAAGGGATGAGCATGGAACTTTCCACATGCACATGGGAATCAATAAATCCGGGAAGAATGAAATTAGTAGATGAAACATCCTTTCTTTCAATATTCGAAATTATACCATTATCAACTGTTATAACCCCTTTAAAAATAACCTGATTTAATACATCAACGATATTTCCTTCAATACTAAATGTCATAAAACAATAATTTTAAAATGTGCTGTTTTGAAAATGTGCTAATGAGCAAACAATTCAAATCAATAATTGGATATACAACATAGCGCGATGTCATCCTGAGCCTGTCGAAGGATGTGCGATTGCCAGCCCACATACTTCGACAGGCTCAGCATGACCAAAACACTATTTAACTCTTTTCTTGCTTCACATTAATACTCAATTTTATCCGATTTATTCTGCCATTCCTGAAACGCAACCATCGCCTCTTCGTGCAGTAATTGCTCAGTATGCAAATGTCTGGCGCTGATATTAAGTTCAATTTCATCATAAATAAATTGATCGTCAAATCCTATTAATGCGGCATCGGACTTAGTATTTGCAAAATACATTTTATCAGGCCGGGCCCAATAAATTGCTCCAAGGCACATTGGACAGGGCTCACAGCTGGTGTATATTTCGCAGCCTGATAATTGAAAACTGCCTAAGACTTCACAAGCTTCCCTGATTGCAACTACTTCAGCATGTGCTGTAGGATCGTTGGTGGAGGTAACTTTGTTAAAACCTCGGGCTATGACTTTTCCATCTTTAACAACAACTGCCCCAAAAGGACCACCGTTACCAGCCCGCATCGAATCTATTGATAATCGAATAGCTTCACGCATGAAATTTTCTTTTTCGCCCATTCTTCTTTTGTTTTAGCTTTCTAATAATGTTCAATAATCATTTGCAGCGTTAAAGGTAAGGTTTTTTCCAATTAATGATTTTTCTTATCACCTACACCATGCCTATTCCCTTT
The DNA here is from genome assembly GCA_036170695.1 of Bacteroidia bacterium. Taxonomy (GTDB): domain Bacteria; phylum Bacteroidota; class Bacteroidia; order 2-12-FULL-35-15; family 2-12-FULL-35-15; genus 2-12-FULL-35-15. The sequence goes on along the minus strand of JAVHPR010000148.1, from coordinate 8,060 downwards.
TGGTTTTGTAATATCGTAAAACACGCGGTCAATATCTCCATCAATACCTTCTGCAGGAGCCTGAACAAATTTGCCATCCGGACTAATTAAAAAATAGGTGGGCAATGATCTTATTTCATAATTATTTTTTAATTGTGCTCCACTATTGTCGTACAGTATCAACCAATCATATTTCGGATTTTTCAAGCAGAATTTTTTAAAATCGACATTTGTTTTGTCTGTGGAAATACAAACGAATTCAATTTTTGCGCCGTACTCCTTTTTTAAGGAAGGAATCACTTTCATCTGTTGTAAACAGGAAGTGCAGTTTGCATCAAAAAACAAAACGTAAACATGTTTTTTTGAACGCATTTCATCCAGACTATGTGTAAGCCCGGTTTTATCAGGCAATTCAAAATAGGGAGCCATTGCACCTGCACGCAATTTAGAAAATGAATTTAAACTATTTTTCGCTATGTATTGATGTTCCGGAATTTTACTTTCAACAATTATTTGTTCCAGGATAGCCACAATGCTTGCTTTTTTAAATGTGCCATCGTAGTAACTTTCGAGCAGGCCTTTTATTAATACCAATTCACAAATAGTATCATTTTGCAGAAAATTATTTGTTTTCAAAACCATCATAGCACCGTTAAAACTGCCGCGATCATTGATTTGAAAAAGTATTTCAGACCCTTGTTTTGACAGAACAATCTTCTGGAGTTTCTGTTTATAAAAGGCATTAAAAAAATGAATGTATTCGGGATGATTATATAAAATTGGTTTCCTGTTCAGATAATTGGCAAAGAGTTTTTTCTCACTTAATTTGGTTTCTTCTTCAAGTGCAGCAATTGAATAAGTTCTATATGCATCAAAAAAAGGATTATTTACTGCTGAATAAAAGTTGCGCATTGCCAATTTAAATGAATCGATTTTTGACTGTGGGCCGCGACTAACAAACGAGCGGTAATCAACGGATAAAAAATCATCGAACTTTTTATCATAATCCATGGTAAGTGCATTGATTTCAGCTTTACTCTTTAGTTTAATGGATAGTTTTACGTCGTGATCTAAATTTGGGTTTTGATAGGTAGTTGAATCTGGAGGCATTAACATTACATCATACCTTGCATTGGGTTCAACATACATAGAGGCAATGCTTTTTTCGATCTTTAAAGTGACGTATTGAATTTCTTTACTGTTAAATTCCAGCATAAAATTTCCGGCAGAATCAACCGATGAGAAAGTAACTTGTTTTTCGGTATTTGAAATATAATCATTGCGCACCCACAGACCAATCTCCTTGTTTTCGTATGTTTTAGCAATCCCATTTATAACCACATTTTGTGCCTGACACAAAAAATGCAGTAAAAAAGAAAAAACAAATAACACTGATTTATTGTACATATAAAACACGATTTAGTTTTTTCGTTCTGAAAAAACAGTGTTGAGCAAATTTGCTTTGACTTCTTTATTCATTCCGACCTTAGTGGAGGAATCTTTTTCATTTAAAAAAGATGTCTCGACAAACCTCGACATGACATTGCGTCTTTTTATAATTAAACAACATTAGTACTTATTGGCTTTGAAGATCAATTATAACATCAGTTGAGTCTGGATAAAGAAAACAATAGTAACGAAACTAAAAACTTTTTAATAAATCAAATGGGTTAAGAAAGTTGAAATGTATTGCAAATCGTATTGTTTCAGCATATTTTATACCATTATCCTTTTCAAAGTCTTTAAAATCTTTTGACATTACTACCGGAAAATAAATTTCAAAAATCTCTCCCAGGGCAATACAGGCACCTGCATCATAGAGTACTTTTTCTCTATATCTTCCGTCATCAGCAGTTGTCCCGATATCAGCATAAAGTTTTATTGGCACCTTCAAATTGCCTAAAGTTGATTTTATGTTTACTGCTGTTATCCATTTAGCTGATTGACCAATAGGGGAATAATTCTTAAACCCGCCATCGGTTTCTGTAAACTGGCTTGCAAGAACACCTTCGGTTTCGGAACGACCCAGAAAAATATTATCATACAAATAATCCTGGTAGCCACGTTGTCCGCTAAGGCGGAAGCGATATGGATCGGCACCATTAGCAGTTGTTCCGACAAATGTTCCTGCAAAAAAACGAACATCGATCCCTTTATTTCTTCCCTTAAAATTGTATGAATAGTTTGCCGTTAATGACAATTTAATCATTTTATCAATAATCGTTTTTGGTTCAAGAACTCTTTCTCCACCATCCTGTATATTTACAAGTACATCAACAGGTTGTATGGCATTGAATTTTGAAAACCGATACGTAAGATCATTAAAATTCAGATAGATTGGATCGCGGGAATATATAGGTGTAGCGAACTCATAATTTCCTTTATAATAATCTTTGAAAATATTAATATTACGGTAACGTAAACTATGACTGAATGGGCTTCTCGGATCCTTCATTTTAAATTCGATGTTTAATTCAGGTGCTACTTTATTGAAATTCAAATCAGTAGGATGGTTGGTATAAGAATATCGGAGAGTTGTAACTCCAAGGGATATGTTCTGAATCAAATTGCTGTTCGGTAAAATATGATAGGTCATTTGCCCATACCCTGCAAAATCATGTGTGCTGTTGCTCAGCATTGGCATTAACACAAATTCAAGTTTCTTTTGCGGCAATATGTTATTATAAAAAGCAAAACCCAACATCCATTTGTTATAATTGTTCCAACCACCAACCGGTGTGAAAAAAAGCTGGGTTTTATCAGGATTATCAAGGCTTCCCAAAAATTGCAATTTTAAAGGCTCCACCTTTTTAAACAAACCTTTAGTACGGATAGTATTGTTATTTCTATTGATTTCAGGCATATCTTCCATAAAATCAATTTTTAAATGATCAATATCATGAAGGGGGAAGTTCAGCGTTTTTGAACCGGCAAAACCATCGAAACTGATTTCGCTGATTACTTTTTTATTTTTTATTCCCTGAATAAAAACAGGTCCCTTAATTTCTCCTTTGTTTTTCACTTCAATATCCCAGGTACCATCGGACTTTTCATCGCAGGATGCAATTTTATAATCTAACTTTTTTGTAGAATTAATCAGGTCATCAAAAAACCAGCTCAGGTCTTTACCAGTCGACTGCTCCATCACTTTTCTAAAATCAGCAGGCTGGGGATGTTTGAAATGCCATTCATCAAAATAGCGCTGCATTGCTTTGTCCATCTCTTTTTCGCCAATAGCGGCCGACAAATAATCAAATACAATAGCCGTTTTAGAATAAACAATTCCGCCATAATTTATTTCGGTGTAATCATAGGCCGGAAGTTCAATCGGCTGATCTTCGTTTTTAGCGGCAGAAAACAAATAGGATAATTCGTATTGTGCTTTTTGTTTATACCTCGACAAGTCAAATGCTTTTCCTACAGCATTATCAGCAAAACTACCAATAAGTTTTCTGTTATGATATTTCGTCTCAACATAACGGAGTTCATCATAAGAGTTGATCCCTTCATCCATCCAGGCATGTATCCGTTCGTTGGAGCCCATTATTCCATAAAACCAGTTATGCCCTACTTCATGAGTAATCACCATATCTAATAAATAGTCGTTGCCCATGTTACCAATTACGGTAATATTGGGATATTCCATACCTCCTCCTGCACTAATAGTTCCATCCACGGCAGTACAATGGTTATAGGGATAATCGCCATTCCAAAGCGAATAATAATAAACAGCGTCGTTAACATATTGAATACTCTTTTCCCACAAACTTCCTTCGCCATTAGTAAACATTACCCAGGTTGTTACTTTACGCTTAGTATGCGGTGTTTCAATTTCTCCCTTTAAAACATGATAACGCTTGTCGCAGAACCACGCAAAATCATGAACATTGCTCTGTTTGAAACGTAATGTTTTTGTTTCCTGTTCAGAAACCGGAAATGCTAAATCCTTAGCATTATAGGAGGTGATGGCTTCTGTTTCTTTTACTTTTTTATTCAACCATTCCAATTCTTTTTCACCATCAGCCATATCGCCTGTTGCACCAACCACATAATTTTTTGGCAGCGTTATGCTTACATCGAAAGTACCAAACTCCGAATAAAATTCTCCCTGATTTAAATAAGGCATATAATTCCATCCATTACGGTCATATACTGCGGGCTTGGGGTACCATTGCGTTATCTGATAGGACTGCCCGATATGTCCTAGGCGGGAAAATTTACCTGAAGGAATTTTAACATGAAACGGTGTGGTAATGGTAATTTTACCGCCACTTTTCAAAGGCTGATTCAAAAAAAGTTTACAAATATCAATGCTGTCTTTTAGTAACTCCCATTTAGCAGACAGTCCGTCTATTTTAAAATCAAGCTGATCGATATAGCCCCTCTCTTCAGGCTTTGAATAATAAAACTTTTTTTCGCCCTTCTTTAAAAATTCTTTTGCCAGAGGAGTGGTATTATCTTTATATGCGTTGGGCCAAAGGTGCATATAAATAAAAGTAAGTTCATTGGGCGAATTATTTATGTATTCGAGACTTTCATCAGCAGTAATTTCATTTTTTACATCATCTAACTTTGCGTGAATGGTGTAATGAACGTCCTGTTGGAAATAGGCTTGGGCTAATCCGATGAACGGGAATAACAAAATAGTAAAAAACACGAAATGCTTTTTTTTCATTGAACAGTAATTTGTTTTCTCTGACAGGGTTTTAAACCCTGTTAGAGGTTAAGGGCAATTTATTAAAAAAGTCTAAACTACTATACAAAAAGTAAATGGACAGCAGATAATTATGATGAACACAGATAAAATAAAATCTTATTTAATCCTAAATTTTATGATAGGGCAAACTGCCAGTGGCTGTTTGAGCCAGCATGTGTGCAAAACAGATGAAAATCTTTTTGAATCATAACAATCTGCGTTATCAGCGTTCCATATTTTTTAAAATATAGCAGCAAAATAACAAAAAGTGTATAGTAGTTTAAAAAAGTCTAAAAACCCTAACAGGGTTTGAAACCCTGTCAGGGGCTATTTTCTATTTAAAAACCTCTGCTAATTTTTTCTCCAAATCTTCACCACGGAGATTCTTCGCAATAATTTTTCCTTCTTTATCAATTAACACATTGTATGGAATTCCTTGAAAACTATACAAAGGCACAACAGGAGATTTCCAGCCCAATAAATCACAAACATGGCTATCCCATGACAAATTATCTTTCTGTATGGCGGCTTTCCATTTGTTACCTTCACTATCCAATGAAACACTAAATATTTCAAAACCTTTTGATTTATATTTGTTGTAAGCTTTCACAACGTTTGGGTTTTCCGCTCTGCAAGGGGCACACCATGATGCCCAAAAGTCAACTAAAACTATTTTACCTTTTAATGATGAAAGGGATTTCCCTTTCCCATCAGGCCCGTTTAAGGATATTTCGGGGGCAGGAGAGCCTATTGCCAATTTCTTTTTCGAAAGCACATCTTCGTGAAAAGCCTTAATATAAGCAGACTTAGGATACTTTGCGAACAAACCATTATCGGCTTTAATATATGTTTCTAAAAAATCTTCCACAGGTAATTGTTGAATCGCAGCTAATGAAGCAAGTGAGCCGGTGTTTTTTTCAATAAGGGTTTGCAGGAATTTATTGTGCTCCGCAACCAATGCGTTATACTGTCCTTCTATGGTATTTTTCAACATCGCCGCTTTATTGGGATCTGTAGAGGGGGCAGACATATATGCTTGAAATGCAGCTTGTAATGAATCACGCTTGTGGTAATTTATGGTAGATGCCTGATTAATCTCCAGAAATAATTTAGAGTCCGGCGATCCGCTCACCTGATAGTTATTACCGATTGCGCTTGCATCTCCAATAAAAGTTACTTTTTGATTTGCATCCAAAATCAAGGTTGCGAAATTTTTCTCTGAAATCCCTAGTCGAAAAAAACCGGCTTCTTTAATTTCAGCAGTCATCGCAAACTCTCCTTTTTCATCAACAACAACAGTATCGATGCCTTTAATTCCGGAAGGATCCATAAGTTGAAGATAAATTGTTTCACCATGGGCATTGCTCAACTTCCCTTTTAACTCAAAATTGCTTTCCGCCACAGGATTACCAGATTGGGGATTAGTATTCGAACAAGCGGCTAATAAAATGATAAGTGAAGCCCCTCCCCTCAATCCCCTCCCCGAAGTGGAGGGGGCAATAAGTGAGTAGAGATATTGAAGTGAAGCCCCTCTCTTAATCTCTCCCCAAAAGGGAGAGGTCGTTGGTGAGAAAAGATAATTAATAAGATTTTTAATACGCATCGTTTTTTGAGTTAATTGTTGTTTTGTTTTTTCAAGTTTCGTCCTCTACCCTTCGGGGAGAGGATTAAGGAGAGGGGCTTTGTAGGTATTCCTTTACCAACTCTGTAGCCACTTTCGGGTCGGCTTTACCTTTTGAAAGTTTCATTACTTCTCCCATAAACAAACCTAATAAGGTTACTTTGCCGTTTTTATATTCAATAACTTTTTCAGGATATTTGGCAATGGCTTGTTTTACAAACTCTGTTAATGCATCGCTGTTACTCTCCTGAATCCAATTATTTTCTTCTGCAATTTGTAATGGTGATTTATCCGGTTCTTCCATCATTTTTGGAAATATCTTTTGAATAGCAATGGTATGATTTACTTTTCCGCTATCAATAAAATCGACCAGTGTAGCCATACGTTCGGGCGAAATTTTAAAATCAGAAATATGTAATGCATTATCGTTCAGATAGGCCTTTATCTGTACTGTTAACCAATTAGCGGCTGATTTTACATTTTTTGTTTTCTCAATTATTTTTTCAAAGAACAAGGCTATTTCTTTCGAATCGGTTAATACGCCTGCGTCGTATGAGGATAATCCTAAGGACTGATATTTTTTATACAATTCATTAGGAAGCGGTGGCAGGCTGCTTTTCACTTTTGCAATATATTCCTGACTAACCACAACCGGTTGCAAATCAGGTTCAGGGAAATAACGATAATCATTCGCCATTTCTTTACTGCGCAAAACAAAAGTAGAACCTGTTACAGCATTAAAGCTGCGCGTATCCTGCGAAATTTCCTCCCCATTTTCAATAGCCTCTACCTGGCGCTTCGCTTCAAACTCTATTGCACGTTGTACGTTACGTATGGAGTTCATGTTTTTCACCTCCGTACGTTTTCCAAAGGCTGTAGTACCTTTTAAACGAACAGAAACATTGGCATCACAACGTAAACTACCTTCTTCCATATTGCCATCACAAATTTCGAGATAACGGACAATTTTACGAATTTCGGTTAAATATTTATACGCCTCATCTCCACTACGCATTTCGGGCTCACTAACAATTTCCACTAAAGCAACTCCTGCACGGTTCAAATCTATCAGCGAATCAAACGGATCAATGTCATGAATGCTTTTTCCTGCATCCTCCTCCATGTGAATACGTGTAATATTAATGTTCTTTTCCGAACCATCTTCCTGTTTAATTGTAATATATCCACCAGTGCAAATAGGCGTTTTATCTTGTGTTATCTGATACCCTTTAGGCAAATCGGCATAAAAATAATTTTTACGGGCATATTCATTAAACTCACGGATAGTACATTTACATGCCAAACCTAAACGAACGGCAAATTCGATTACTTTTTTATTTGTTTTTGGTAATGTACCCGGATGTCCAAGTGATATTGAACTTATATTGGTGTTTGGAAGCGCCCCAAACTCCGCAGAATCGCCTGAATAGGCTTTGCTTTTGGTGGATAACTGAGCGTGAACTTCCAAGCCGATTACAGTCTCGTATTTATCGTAAATATTCATTTTAATTTAAACTTAATTCAGGAGGCGAAAGGTACGAACTTCTTGTCATTCTTAAATATCAATTTTTTTCTTATTTTTACGGCAATAAAATATTTATTAGGTTATTATAAATTTAATAAAAAATAACCGATAATCAATTAATTTGATACGGTGCAAATTTGAAAAAATGTTTATTATTTTCAAATTGACAGATTAACAAATTTCCAATTAGGAATTGAGACAAAATAACTTTTACAAGTTTGTTGTCGCATTTCAATAAA
>JAVHPR010000147.1:0-4387 GCA_036170695.1 Bacteroidia bacterium | reverse complement strand
ACGGGTTCTTCGATTTTTATTCAAATCTTTAAAAATGAATTTTTAGAACCCACCTATAATAAAATGTATAGAGGTTTTAATTTAAAGATCAACTTAAATGCTGAATTTATCAGTAAATATAAGCCAGATGGCCTGTCACTTTATGATAACCATAAAAAAATTATCTTGGACAAATTCAAAGAATTCGTCAAGAAAAATAATACAATCAATGGAACTGAAATTGAATCGCTTTTCTTTCCTCAAATTGATGCACACATATTTATGTCTCATTCTCATAAAAACATTGATGAAGTGATTGCTTTAGCTGGCTTTCTAAATAAAAAATTTGGATTGAAAACATTTATAGATTCTTGTCTTTGGGAGTCCGCAAAAGAACTACAAAAAACATTAGATAGTGAACATTCTTGGACTGACCCAGTAAAGAGAGAAACCTATTCATACGATCAAGTAGGCTTCTCATCCAGTCATGCTCACATGATGCTTTCTGTAGCATTATCCAAAATGATTGATCGCGCAGAATGTGTCTTTTTTTACAATACTCCTGAATCAATTTTTCCATATAAAACTCAAACGAATACAAACTCACCTTGGATTTATTCTGAAATTACCACAACTCAAATAATAAATAAAAAAATTCCATCTCGTAGAAAAGCTGAATACACAAGACTTTACTCGGACGGAGGATTTATTAATGAAAACTTACAGTTATTTTATCAATTAGATTTAAATCATTTGGCTACTATTAATGCCCCTGATTTTAATGAATGGGTTACCAAAACAGCAATAATACCTGAAGATGCGTTGGATTTATTATATGATAAAATTCCATTAAAAAAGCCTAAAACATTTATTTAATTCCGCCTTAAAATAGACCTCATTGATGCATTAAATGGCATCAAACAGAAAATAGATGCAATAAAACAAAAGGATAAAGAACAAGATAAAAAGAAAATAAAAAAATTGAAGATTAAAAAATAGTTTTATAGGCATAGGCGTTTAAACATCCCTTCAAACTCCCTTATAACAAACGTATTGGTGCATTTCTAACCATCCTTTTCAGGAGTAAATCGAACATTGACCCCATATGATTCCTTCTATTGTATCTGTAATGGTATTCATTCAAGTAGCTTTGGATGTGTTCCTTGCTACAGTGATGATGAATGCCTCGTATCCACCCTTTCACATTCATAATATGAATATGTATGTCTTTAAAATTTTTTCCGTCATCAGAAGCTATTTGCTCAAGTTTTGGATATTGTTTTTTTAGCGGTGTATATCCTTTCCATTGGTCTGAAATTATCTTAGCTTTTTTTGAAACATATTTGTTCAAAAAAGCTCCGAGTTCTTTCGCGGAAGCATGTTCGATTAATTCTGCATATGCTCTACCAACACCTTCAGGTGTGATTTCTAAAGCCACCACGACCTGTTTTTTGCTTCCTATTGACCTACCACGTTTTTCTTCTTCTGGACCTCCAACCCAAAATTCATCCACATGAACCAATCCTGTTAAAGGGCTTTGCAGACTGCTTTGCATGGCTTGTTGAATTTTCCACTTAAAACTCCAACAAGTTTTTTGACGTAAGTCAAATTCTCTGCTCAGTTCTAATGTTGACATCCCTTTCTTTTTTGTAGCAATTTTGAAAACAATGTGAAATGCAACCAATAAAGAAAATTTTACTTTGTCAAACATAGTTCCAGCTGTAGGGCTTTCATCATATTTACATTTTAAGCATCTTCTGTGATAAGGTTTACTGCCTTTGATAAATTTTTCATTTTCACACCGCCTGCATTTATAACCTTGTTCCCATTTAATATCCGCTATATACTTTATACAATCTTCGTCTGTTTTGAAATACTGGTTGAATAATATGGAGTTCATACCACCAAATTTACCCCGATTTTTCATTCTACAAAGATAGAAAATATTGGGATGGCTAAACGCCTATGCCTATAGTTTTAAATCTTACTTCTCGTTCTTTACAAAAATGTACCAGTTATTAATTATTGCACTACTATTTTTCGATTCACCACATTTTTATTTCCTTCAATTATTTGTACAAAATAAATACCAGCTTGTATTTCTCCTTTTTCTATTATCAGTTCTTTACCGGAAAAGTTTATTGTTTTTATTTCTTTACCAAGCACATCCAGTATATTCACAGTAGTGTTTTTCTGTTCTTCACTGAAGGTAACAGTGGTTTGGGAGAAGAAAGGGGTTGGGCAAATATTAATATCGACCACTTCATTTACCTCCCCTATACCAGTTGGAGTAATTTGATATTTAAATATTGTTCCAATATTATTTATACCGCCATAATCAGCTGTGCCATACAAATCAGAGCCAACAGAAATAAGAGAACCATCTGGAAAACTTCCGTTCGGAGTTGCGGAAAGGTCCAACAGTTTGACATACCCAGTACCATCGGCCTTTATTTTAAAAATGGTTCCATTATCACAACTATTCTTTAAATTGTCGTAAAAAGTAGTTCGTAAATATTTTTGCATTGCAATTAAAAAACTGCCACCTACGCAGTATTTTTAAATAGTTAAAAATTCCGAACTGCTCGTACGTAGCGTGTTAGGTTCTTGTGGTCAAAGGTTTGATAGCCAGTGTCGAAGTTTAGTCCAACTGCTGTATTTATATTTGGTGAAGCGTAATAATCCTCGCTTGAACTCCAATATGCACTAACCGCAAAACCACCAATTGCAGTTTTATTGAGGTAAAGTTTTTTCAGCTCATAATAACTTGGTAAATACCAGTCATTATAACCACCCAATACTAAATCATAACATAATTTAGCTGCGTAGACACCAGCACCTTGAATATTTACTATAGTGTCTGTGTTTGAATTTCCGGTGCCTATAGCATTTTGATAGGTTCCTGTTGTTATATAAGTTCCATTATACCACTGTATACCTGTGCTTTGGTCGCTGGGGGAAGCTATTAAACCGTGTGTTTCCCCTGCTATATAACCCTGGTCACCGTATTGAAAAACATATGCAATTATGCCTCCCTGAAAGTTCTGACCAATGGAATATGTGGTTGCAGGAGCGGGTGCTGGTGCGGATGTTTCATTCTTCTTGCAACTTGCAAAAAAAATTGTGCACATTATTATTGGTGCGGCAATAAATAAATTTTTAGTTTTCATTTTGTTTAATTTTTAGTTTTCCTACTTGTCTGGCTTTTCGGTGTCGCCCCGTTTATGTGTGGTTACTGGACTCCACTTTAATTTTTTGTTATTGTATGATGACTTTTTTATTCAGCACTTTTTTATTTACATCAATTATTTGCAGAAAATAAATACCTTTCTGCATCTCACCTTTTTCTAGTATTAGTTGTTTGCCGGAGAAGCTAATTGTTTTCACTTCTTTACCTAATACATCCACTATTCTTATAGTGGAGTTTTTTTGTACCTCTGAAAAGTTAATATTGGTTTGGAAATTGAAAGGGTTAGGATAAATATTTATAGTAGTTGCAAAGCTACTTTCAATGATACCTACATGGGTTAAGTTATGACATACCGAAGTATCTGAACAACCGTTTTGCATCACAATAACTGCATAGTTACCATTAGCAGTGGCAGTAAAGCTTTGATTGGTTTGTCCAACAATTGCTGTATCACCATTGTTGCAATTTATCCATTGATATGTTGCAGATGGGTCATTAGAAGTGATAGTAGATCCTGAAACGGAAACAGAAGTATCATTTACCGTTAAGATAGTTGTTACTGCGCTATCGCAACTACTTCCAATAAAATGATAGGTGTATGTTCCGCTTGTTTTATATGTGTCCGCACCGACGCTAACTGATAAACCGGCACATATTGATAGCGTTTGTGATGTAGAATCACCGGAAGAAGATAAAACTGTTAAATGAGTGATTAACGTGCTATCGCAACCATTTACTAATGACGTAAATAAATCAGAGTATGTTCCTGCGGAAGAGTACGTATTACTTCCAACGGTTATGCTTTGCCCTGCACATACAGTATGAAATTGGTTGAAAATGTTGGCTGGTAATACTACTAAATGAGTGGTAACCGTACTGTCGAGTCCATAGATTACCGAAGTTAATGTATCATGATAAGTTGCACTTGTTGTATAGGTGTGACTTCCAATAGTTATACTTTGTCCGGCGCAGATAGTCCGCGTTTTAGTTGATGTTAATACATTTAATATGGTTGTTACTATGCTATCACAAGTACTGACCGCTCTTAATACATCAGTATATGTACCGCTTGTATTATATGTGTGTGTACCGACTGTTAAACTACTATTCCCTGCACATACTTTTGATTGGGTGACTGTAACAGTAGTGCAATATGGATTATATTTAAAATTGCTTATCTGCTTTAGACATGTAAAAAAATAGTATCTTAGCTCCTTA
>JAVHPR010000146.1:0-4445 GCA_036170695.1 Bacteroidia bacterium | reverse complement strand
GATGAAGCATTTAATAGAAGAAAAAATATTTACAGCATTTGGAACATTTAAAAAAACTAATTAAATATGAACGCAATAGAATTACTTGATATAATCAGCACAGGAGAAACAAGCAAGGTTCAATTTAAAAGAGAAATTGACAGCGATGACTCTATCGCAGCTGAAATGATTGCCATGTCTAACTCAAAAGGCGGACTAATCCTGTTGGGTGTGGAAGATAAAACTGGAAAAATAGTCGGATTGGATTATCAGCAACTACAATCATTTAATAACCGATTGGCAACAATTGCTAATGATAAGGTAAAGCCTCAAGTGTTCATCCAAACAGAGGTTGTTTCAATATCTTCAGATGATAATGAAAAAAAGGTTCTCGTTGTAGAGGTTTCAGAGGGAGTTGGGAAACCTTATAAAGACAAAAATGGGGCTATTTGGGTAAAACAAGGTTCTGATAAAAGAAGACTAACAGATAATAATGAGCAGATAAGATTATTTCAACAAAGCGGTATTCTTTATTTGGATGAAATGATTATTCCCCAAACATCAATTGGTGATATTGAATTGACGAAAGTAGAAGATTATATAAGGGCAATTCAAAAAAGAGAAACAGATGAAAAGATTGAAATAACAGAAAATCTACTAAACAATTTGAACATCATAAAAGAAGGTCGGATTACATTAGGCGGATTACTGTTTTTTGCAAAACATCCTCAAAAATATAGACCTGCCTTCTGTGTAAAGGCAATTTCTTTTTTTGGCAATAGCATTGGAGGAACTGATTATCGTAGCAGCAAAGACATTGAAGGAACAGTTCCCGAAATATTTGAAGAAACTATGAGTTTTTTTACATCTAATTTGAATCATATTCAAGATGGACAAAATTTCAATAAGGTTGGCAAATTGGAAGTTGCACAAACAGCATTGGAAGAACTACTTCAAAATGCTTTAGTTCACAGAGATTATTCAAAAAATTCACCTGTAAGGGTGATGATATTTGACAATCGGATAGAAATTGTAAGCCCTGGTGCTTTGCCTAATAGTTTGACAGTAGAAAACTTAAAAATGGGAAATGCTGTGGTTCGTAACAATTTGTTAGTTACCTATTGTTCAAAGATGATGATTTACAGAGGCTTTGGTTCAGGAATCACTCGTTCTTTTGAAAATCAACCTAATATTGAATTAATCAATGACGTTGAAGGTGAACAGTTCATCGTAAAAATTCCACGACCTGAAAAGAAATAAATGAAACTCCACTTTGACAGCAATCAATCGTACCAATGGGATGCTTTAAAATCCATCACCGATATTTTTGAAGGGCAACCTTTGAGTACCGGAGATTTTGAATTTTCTGTAAATACAACAGGTGCTTTACTTTCTGAAAATGGTTTTGGCAACAACCTTACTTTATCAGCAGAACAAATTTTAGTAAATGTAAAATCCATTCAGCAACGCAACGAAATAAAAAATACAGTTGATGAATTGCAAGGAATGAATTTTTCTGTAGAGATGGAAACAGGTACTGGAAAAACTTATGTGTATCTAAGAACTATTTATGAATTGAACAAACTTTACGGTTTTAAAAAGTTTGTAATAGTAGTTCCATCGGTTGCTATTCGTGAAGGTGTTTTAAAAAACCTGCAAATTACCCACGAACATTTTCAATCGTTGTATGATAAAACTTCCATCAACTTTGACATTTACGACAGCAAAAAAGTTTCAAACCTCAGAGGTTTTTCTTCGGGCAATGCCATTCAGGTTTTAGTAATCAACATTGATTCGTTTGCGAAAGACGAAAATATAATCAACAAACCAAACGACAAACTCACAGGAAAAAAGCCGATTGAGTTTATTCAAAGCACCAAACCCATTGTAATTGTGGACGAACCGCAAAACATGGAAACTGAAATTCGTAAAAAAGCAATTCAGAATTTAGAACCGCTTTGCACCTTGCGTTATTCGGCTACACATACGAACCTATATAACCTGATGTATTCACTCAATCCTGTAAAGGCGTATGACTTGGGTTTGGTAAAACAAATTGAAGTGGACAGTGTAATGAGTGAAAATGACTTCAACAATAGTTTCATTCAGTTGGAAAGTGTAAACAGAACGGGAAACAACATCACTGCAAAAATTAAAATTGATGTTACTTCTACTTCGGGGATAAAAAGAAAATCAGTAACCGCCAACAAAAATAAATTAGACCTGTTTGAGTTGAGTGGAAAAAATGAAAAATACGATGGACTGAAAATTTATGAAATAGATTTTGGCGGTCAGCAAATAGAACTCACCAACGGAATTGTTTTGGCAGTGGGCGAATCACAGGGAGGAATGAATGATGAAGTGATGCGTTTTATGATTCAGAAAACAGTTGAGGAACACTTGAAGAAAGAAAGAGATTATAAAGCCAAAGGCATAAAGGTTTTGACTTTATTTTTTATTGACAAGGTGAAAAATTATCGGGAGTATGATGTAAGCGGAAATGCAATTTCGGGAAAGTTTGCAAAATGGTTTGAAGAAATTTATCAGGAAGAAATAAATAAACCGAAGAACAAAAATTTAATTTCCTATTCAGTTGATGAAATACATAATGGATATTTTTCGCAAGACAACAAAGGCAGGTTTAAAGATACAGGAGGCGAAACACAGGCAGATGATGATACTTACAAACTCATCATGCAAGAGAAAGAAAAGTTGCTTGATATGAATACACCGCTTCGTTTCATATTCAGCCATTCGGCACTTCGTGAAGGCTGGGACAATCCAAATGTATTTCAGATTTGCACTTTGAACGAAACGAAATCAGAAATAAAAAAGCGTCAGGAAATCGGCAGGGGCTTACGTTTATCAGTAAATCAGGACGGAAAAAGAATTTTCGACCAGAACATAAACCGTTTAACAGTTATTGCAAATGAAAGCTATGATGATTTTGCAAAAGCACTACAAAAAGAAATTGAAGAAGATTGCGGAGTAAATTTCACTGGTAGAATTAAGGACAAAAACAAAAGAGAGAAACTTCTTTACAGGAAAGGTTTTGAAGCCGACCCTAAATTTTTGCAGATATGGGAGAAGATAAAGTTTCAAACAAAATACAGTGTTGCTTATCAGACCAACGATTTAATAACATTGGCTGCAAAGGCAATGCAGGATATGCAAGAAACAAAGAGAACAACAGTAAGAAGCACAAAGCAAAAAGTTCTTTTGACTGATGAGGGTGTTTCTGGACAATTAATTAGCGATACTGTAAATGATGAATACGGAAAAGGTTTTGAAATCCCTGATATGCTTGCATACATACAGGGGAAAACAGAATTGACACGGACAACAATTCTTGACATTATAAAGAAGTCAGAAAAAATTACCGAGTTGCTTATCAATCCTCAAATGTTCATGGACAACACAACAAGCACAATTAAAAATGTTTTGTATGAGTTGATGATTGATGGAATTACTAATGGTTTCATAGCTTAGACGACATTAGTCTTATGGAATACATTGTATTCAATGGCATAAATAAAATATATGTCGTCTAAGTTATGCATTTATTAGTAAGTATGAAAAAATCGGAGGCAAAGTTTATGAAATGACTTTGTTTGAAGATAACGAACTTGAAATTTACCTTGACAAATTTATTTTTTCAATTAACGAAGCGGATAAAACAATTTATGAAAACTACATTTCGCTTGACAGTGGTGTAGAAAATCAATTTGCAAAAGATTGTGAGAGTAGTGAGAATATTGAATTTTATTTCAAGCTTCCATACTGGTTTAAAATCCCGACTCCTATTGGTAACTATAATCCCGACTGGGCAATTGTATTTAAAGGAGAAAAGAAAATTTATTTTGTTGCTGAAACAAAAAGCGAAGGACAAGAACTTTTGAAAAGCGAAAAACTAAAAATCAAATGCGGAAAAGCACATTTCAAAAAGTTTGACGATGTAGTTTACAGACAAGTAACAACTGTTAAAGACCTTAGTCAATGACCAAAATGTTTAGCCAACGCAATTTGCAAGCACATTTAAAAACCGCACCCGTCAACACACAGCCAAAGTTTTTAAAAGAGCTTACAAAGCTAACCCAAGAAAGAATTTCAAAATTTTTTCTCCAACGCTTTAAAAAAATTAAAACACCCGACACTGAAGCCAACGAAAAAAAAGACAATGACTGTAAAACGACCGAAAGACATGGGTTTCAATAGAAAGTACGCCAGCAGCCAACATCACCTAAGCAATATTGCCGTTCATAGTAAATTTCATCATTTGAGTTCGCAATGAAAATAGGTCGTGGCAAAAACCTTTCACAGCGGTAGAAATTTTTATCTATTAGTTTTTGCCACTTTTAATTTTATAATTTTTTTTACGAAGTCGGCAACATCGCTTAGCTAATCGTTGGCAGCAAGTTTAGAAAAAAAAATAAAATGCAGCAGACCAAGGACAAATCAGTACGAAA
>JAVHPR010000145.1:0-4463 GCA_036170695.1 Bacteroidia bacterium | reverse complement strand
CAGATAGGGACAGCGTTATAGTGGATTATTAATTTGCACCGAAACTTTAGTTACAAGATCATGAATTATTTTCTCCTGATCGTTATTTTTAAAATTTAAGTCAATGTCGATAGTAACACGTTCAGGTGAATTTTTATTTACTAAAGTAATTCGCGAATATTTTACCCACAGCTTTGCTTCTAAATCAATAGGGAGCATGGGTGTTTTTTCTTTTAATAAAATTTCTGCTTTACCTGTAATAGAGTCATCAATTTGTTTTTGTTTAACACGATCCTTAATTGTTCTGCTTTTGTTATTTTTAAATTTTACTTCAAAATAAATGCCTCCGGATTCAACATATTTTCTGAAACGAATCTTATAACGGTTGAGTTTACCTCTTCGATGGCAATGATATAAATCGAATTCTTTTGTATCAAAATAAAGTGATTCGTACCGACTAATTCTTTTACCATTTATATCTAATATATGATACTCATTTTTAAGCTGATCAAGCAAAATTGGTAGTTGAGAGAATTTAAAAACATACTTTGTATCGGTTCTGTTCATCAGCTTTACATTGTCCATCTCCTCTAAAGTAATGGGGGTAAAACCGAGCAGCCTATTTTTAAGATCTTCCAATTTTAAAATTCGTAAATGTATTTTTTTGTTGACATAATAATACCGTTCGCATCAAACGTCTTTTTCTCAATTTTAAGCCCATTTTTATCATACGAAAAAATTGATTTCTTTATAATTTTCCCATTCGCATCAATAGTAAGTTCAATTGTTTTATCCCCATTCGCATTATAACTGTATACTGTTTTTTCAATTAGGTTGTCTTTACTATCCAGAACACTTTCTGTTGTTTTGTCCTTGTTGATATTGTATTCCGTAATAGTTTTCTTCACAAAATTCCCTTTTTCATCATAAATAATTTCCTCAATGGGATCTTCATTTTTATTGAATTTTTTAGTTTCTTTTTTTTTGAATGTCCCATCTTTATTGTACTCAATATCTTCAATCACGCGACCTGAATTATCAAATTTCTGATAAGAGTCTGCTCGTGTTTTTTCTTTACCATCAAAAAATTCTACGACAGTAACTTTTGTTGATTTTATCTTAAATTTTTTTACTGTTTTTTTGCTTTGAGCATGAACAGCTAAACTAAAACTCATCATCAAAATAATAAATGCTGATACTTTTGATTTCATGGAATATTCTCTGGCTAGCGATGAAGGTTACGAATAACGAATAAAAAACGAATTTACGAAACTGCGGTTGTTATTAAATATATACAGTTTAGTAAATTAGTAATCATTCGTTTATTTGTAACCAGATAAATTAGTAATCATTCTTAATTCGAAGAAGTTTTAAATGTTAACGGTAATTTTTCCGGCATCAACACTTTGTTTTTTCTTAGTTATTTCCACGTCGACTGAAACGGCAACTTTTCCGTTTGGGTTGACCGTGGTTGTTGTTTTTGAGTAAACATAAATTTTATATGCTCCCGGGCGGAGATATTTAAACTCAAAGGTTCCATCCGGGCTGGTAGAAATTTTATCCCCATAACTTGTATCTGTGCCATAAATAATAAAGACATCAACATTCTCACCAGCTCCTTCGCCGGTTAAAACTGTAAATGTTCCATTCCATTTTTGGGCCCATACGTTTCCTGTAATTGATGAGTTACCACCCTCACCAGCTGATTTCTTACATGAAGTAGAGGTAATTGTTAACACAATTGCTAAAAGTGCTATCAGTTTTTTCATAAATTGATTTTTACTTTTTTAATATTCACGATGTTAAAAAGCACATTAAAATTATTTAATTAATTTAATGAGAGATTGGCAGGAATTGTTCTAAAAGTACAATTTGCTATTTTCTTAATAAAGTTAAAAAACCAGTAAATGTTTTTGACTCGCTAATTTGATTGGTTACAGATATGATATAATAATAGGTTCCATCAGAACATAATTGGCCTTTGTTCATTTTTTTTCCATTCCAGTGTTGTTGGTTGTCTTTTGTTTCAAATACTTTCAATCCCCAACGATCATAAATTTCAATCGCATAACTCTTAAACCCTTCTGCTATAACAGTAAAAAAATCATTAATTCCATTACCATCAGGTGAAAAAACGTTTGGAATGAAAAGCGTTTCACATTCGCTATTTACAATAAAGGATGAACTTATTGTGTCGTTACAATAATTAGCTGCTCCTATTGCAATTAATGTCACATTGTATGTTCCTGCGGAATCGTATGTTTGAGTCGTATTTGCTGTTGTTGAGGAAGCACCATTACTAAATAGCCAAATGTAATTAGCTGCATTCGCAGAATTATTAAGAAATTCCACATTGAAGGGCAAACACCCTGAAAGTGGAGATGCAGAAAACGCTGCATTTGCAATCGCATTATTTAATATTATTGACGAAGTTATTGTATCATTACAGTTATTGGCTCCATAAGCGATTAATGTCACATCATATGTTCCCGCAGTATTAAAGGTTTGAATGGGATTGGGTGCAGTTGAGTTATTGCCATTGCTAAATGTCCAATAATAATTTGTTGCATTTGTTGAACTATTCTGAAAATTTACATTATAAGGTAAACAACCGGAAAAAGGGGAGGCTGTGAAAGATGCGCTGGCACTCACATAAGTTGGAACAATAAAAGGTTTTATTAATGTATCACTTGCACCTGTCGAATCTGTAACTATGAGTGTAACATCATAGGCCCCTGCGGTACTATAGGTATATGTTGGGTTTTGTAACAGGCTGGTTCCTACTCCATCTCCAAAACTCCAATTATAGCTTGCAGCATTATCGAATGCCGCATCGCAAGAAATGGTAAGAGAACCACAGCCGGGTGAAACACCCGTAAAATTAGCATTTAAGCCGGTATTGAATATTGAGTTGCTGCAAAGAGGAACACATGCAGGATCTGGAGTATACATCCATAAATCATTATAACAAATAGATAAACCAAAATCCAATTCACCACCAAACATCCAAAGATTTCCATTTTTATCATTCCATGTTACAGCTCCGTTTCTCGCAGGCGGCTGGTTTGTAGCCACGCTTATGTTTTGAGTTCCATAATTTCCTGGATCATCAGGAGAGTTAGAGCCTGTTGCCCAGGTAAATTTTTTACTTTCCGCATTAAAATACCAAAGATTATTTAAACTTTGGCCCAGCGATGTATAAGCTCCGAACACCCAGAAACCGCATGAATCCGGCCAGGTGGCGCGCATTTCCATTGCTCCTTCAGGATAATTGGCGACAAGCGTATCGCATTTACTGATATATGAACCGGGAGCATTTAACAGATTAGTTCCGCCCCAGTATGCCCATTTATTAGTTGTAGGGTTATATCTCCAAACATCATTTGCGTATGAAGTATAACCACTGGTACATGCACCAAACAAAAATAGATACCCGGCAGGATCAATAAAACTGGTATATCCAAAACGTGAACCAGGATAATAGGACGATGATTCTACCCCCAATGGCCCATAAACAGGGTTTGTTATTGATCCCGTTCCTCCCGAACCGCTCATCCAGGTCCATTGTGATGAGGGAATAGTGTATTTCCATAAATCATCTGAATTTCCATTAGGAGTTATTCCACCATAGAGCCATAAATTATTTGCAGCATCAACCCAGCACAAATGGTTTTCATTAATAGGTGGTGGTACATTAGCCGAATTGGGAACTCCCATTGTTCCGTAAACTCCTAAAGCATAGCTAAAAGCGCTTCCAGACATCCATGTCCATTCCAATGTAGTGGGATTAAATTTCCAAAGATCGTTCATATTGCTTATTGTACCCGAATTATCCATAACATAGCCCCCAAATAACCAAAAATTACCTTGCAAATCAGTCCAGGTAGAAACACCCCAACCGCGGGCCCCGGGAATATTATTTACAGATGGTATTCCCTGAGTGCCATAAATTCCGACACCATTTGATGTGGATGGACCATGCATCCAAACCCATTGTTTACTTATTGGATCGAACTTCCACATTGTATTATAAGCATCAGAACCACTATTTTGAGCCCCCCCAAAGAGCCAAAAATTTCCGGTGAGATCGGTCCAACTACATGCTTCATATAGTGCGGGAGGCATATTGGCGGGTGCTGGCACTCCTTTTGTGCCAAATACTCCACTACTACTTGTAGAATTTAATCCATGCACCCACACCCAATTACCGGGAGTTTGCGCCATACTATTAATAGTAATAATCAATAATGAAATTACTGAAATTGATTTAAAATAGCGAAGTATGTTCATTTTGAATTTTTACTTTTGTGTTCTTTCATTTTTATATCTGCTTCTTCCGCACTTTTTTGTTCTTTTACAAACTTCCCTTTCTTATCAATAAAATATTTTTCTTTTCCTTTTTGAACCGCACATATTCCTGAATTAAAAGTATTGCTTATCTGCTTTAGACATGTAAAAAAATAGTATCTTAGCTCCTTATGAAA
>JAVHPR010000144.1:0-4500 GCA_036170695.1 Bacteroidia bacterium | reverse complement strand
AAGCTGATAATATTTTGCATAAAGAAATAGTATGTAGCTAAATGTCTATCTCTAACAAGTTTAATTTATAAGCTGATGTTAAGCAAAAAAATCCTGAAGGGATTTTAATATGAATAACCATAGGTGAAACCTGTGGTTATTATGCTGGTTCAAACTACGAACCCTGCAAGGGTTCAACTCTTTCCGTTTGTAATACGCTGCTAATTTTTACTCCGTATTTCATACAGAGCTATTCAAATTTAAGTCCATCGGACTTTTGCGTAATATCAATTATAAAGTTGAGTCCCCTCCGAAAATTGTTTTTGACACGAATTTCACGAATTATTTTTTTTAAATACCTCATTGATAATCAATGCATTAAATTAGTGGAATTAGTGTCAAATATAGCTTAAATGGGTTTTCGGAGTGGACTCAATTTTTTTCTATTTTTTGTCAGTTGCAACCGCTGACTTTTTTCTCTTTGGCACTTTCTTCTCTACAGGTTCTTCATAATTTATTTTACCACCCCAGAGTGCTATTTGATGCATTACCCAGGCCTGACGATAACGAATATACGAGCTGGGCTTCGCCACTGAAAATTTTAAGGGATTGGGTAACACAGCTGCAATTAATGAGGCTTCAGCTTTTGTTAAATATTTTGCATCCTTATTAAAAAAAGCTTTAGATGCTGCCTGCGCTCCATAAACACCGTCACCAATTTCAATCACATTCAAATACACTTCCATGATTCGTTCTTTACTCCAGAAGGTCTCAATCAAAAAAACGAAATATACTTCAAACCCTTTCCGAACCCAGCTATGCCCGGGCCATAAAAAAACATTTTTCGCCGTTTGCTGGCTGATGGTACTTGCTCCGCGTTGTTTTTTATGTTTTGAATTATAATCAAGTGCTTTATCTATCGCATCAAAATCAAATCCGCGATGGATAATAAAATTTTGATCTTCGGAACAAACAACAGCCAATTGCAGGTTAGGCGAAATTTCTTCGAAGGGCACCCAGTCTTTTTTGAGCTTCATTTCCTTCCCGTCAATCTTCTGTTCAACACAGCGGATAAGCATGAGAGGAGTCAAAGGCAAAGGTATCCACCTAAAAAGAATGACTGATCCTATGCTGATAATAAAAAACCATATTGCAGCTTTCCAGATATAGCGCCAAAGTTTTTTAAAAAAATCTTTCATCTATATACTAATTCTTTAACTGTTTAAAGCTTCCAATACTTTCCCTTTCGCTTCACCAAAACCGATACGGACTCCATTTTTTTCACAATAACCTCTAATTATGACTGTATCATTGTCATTAATGAATTTACGTTCGCTACCATCTTTAAGTTTAATAGCTTTCATTTCTTTCAATGAAAGCTCAAGCATTGAACCGAAAGAATCTGTATTTTGTGCACAGATTGTCCGGGAAGCAATCAAATCACCAATGTTAATATTACAACCATTAGAAGTAAGGTGAGCCAATTGCTGTTCTATTGTCCAATACATATTCTTACAGTTGGACTTACTGATAAGATGTTCATCGCTATTTTCAGGTTGAATTGAAACTTCTAAGTTAATGTCAATATTTTTTTCTCCACTGTATTCAAGGTAGGGCAATACCTTCGGATCCTGCACACAACCTTGAGTACGAAAAGGTTCCAAAGCATCCAGTGTAACGATCCACGGCGAAATAGTGGTAATGAATCTTTTTGAAAGAAATAAACCTGGCTGAATATCTTCGGGAGTATGAAAATCATGAGCGCTCCAACCATTTAATAATGTTAATCCAAAAATATGATCCTCAGCTGTAGCGGTTGAAACTGTTTTCCCTAATGGCGTTTGTTTACCAACAATAAATGCAACTTCTAATCCAAAATCCAATTGCTTGGTGCTATCAAAAACAGGTAAATCAGAGCCAAAAGGTTTTATTTGACCTTTGGGACGATGGAAAGATGTACCCGAAACAACTATTGATGAAGCACGTCCGTTATATCCCAAAGGAAGGTGTTTCCGAAATGAAATCCCTGCTTTTGAAGAAGTATGAACCTTTGCAGCTATATTACGTTCTATGTCGGAATAAAAATCAGTATAATCGCCAATTTTAACCGGCAGTTGCATTTGAACGTTGCTCATATAATTCAAAACCTTGTACTGAGCATTCTTATTATCACGCAATTCGGGATTATTTACATTTAACAGGTTTGAAACCCTTTGCCGTATTGACCTGCATAATGGTTTCCCAAGTTCAATAAAGTCGTTTAGGTATTGATTTGTAAAAATCGAGTCATCAATTTTAAAATCATCCAAAAAACCGAGTTTATTTAATATCGACATGTCAAGTACCTGATCGCCAATAGCTATACCAACCCTGGAACTGGAACTTTGAGTCTTAAAAATCCCGAAAGGTAAATTCTGTATTGGGAAATCACTATCAGGAGGAACTTCTATCCAGGATTTTAAGGATGGGTCGTTAGCTTTTATCATGCGGCAAAAATAGCAAATTCAATTTGATAAAATGCCAATATGTTATTTGGGAAATGAGCTTCAGGAAATTGAATTTTGCAAAAAAAAGACGTTTTTTGATTTTAAAATAACAAAATAACAAATATTTAAATTATTTAATTGATTTATTATATCTTTGACTTTTTGTATGGAACATAATAATTTTATGAAAAGAATTTTTATCGTTTTTATTTCGTTACTCTTTTTCTTTCCGGCATTGGCACAGGAAAAATTGGGTGTTGCAAACAGTAACTACTCAAGTACCAACAGCATATTCCTTAATCCTTCTTCTTCTGTAGATTCACGGACCCTGATGCAATTAAATATTATTGGACTTAATTTCTATATGATGAATAACGTTGCTTATTTACCTCATTTTAGAGTATGGTCCGAAACAGGTAATGAATTCAGAGACCCTCAGCTGAGTACAATAAGTCTGAAAAAGTTTCTGGATATTAAAGTTGAACTCAATGCTCCATCGTTTGTTGTCAGCAACAGAGAATATGGGGCAGGTTTTTTTGCCAGGGTACGTGCTGAGGGTGGCGTAAATAACATACCCAAGGAATTTGTTGAAATGGGCCTAAATCCGAATTTCGACAGCCTTTCGAGACATGTAGATATCAATGTCAGAAATGTTAAAGCAAGCGAAATGACCTGGTTGGAATACGGAATCAATTTCGGAAAAATGTATTTCAAACATAATAAAACTATTATTACTTACGGAATTAATGCAAAATATTTAACCGGAATCAACATTGCTTACGGTAACATTTATAAACTGAATGCAAAAATTAATGAATCCCAGTTTGATATTTATAACTTCAAAGCCAAAATCAGATATAATGAACCCGGATGGAACACTGGGAAAGGGGTTGGGATTGATTTAGGTGTAACGTATAAAAAGACCCTAAACTTCGTAGAAAATTATTATTCAAACTCCCAAAAATCAAACTGCAAATTCATCGATTATCAATATAAAGTTGGGGTTTCTTTATTAGATGTTGGTGCAATACGATTTACAAAAAACACGTTTGTTGGTGACATTTCCGGAAGCGCTACACTTATGGATTTTAAGCACGGAAACGTTGACTCTGTTTTTCGTGCTGATTTTGATGTTTCTCAGGAAATGAATAAACCAATTCTAGCATGCCTTCCAACTGCCATAAGTATTCAGGCTGATTATAATCTTGGGCATCATATTTATGTAAATGGTACTATTATTCAGGGTTTAACAGTAGCAAGAATTGTTGGTGTACAACGTACCAATTTAATATCCATTGCACCTCGCTACGAAACCAGAAACCTTGAAATAGCTATTCCGCTCACCTTTCATAGATATATATATCCACAACTTGGATTTGCTATCCGGTTCAGGACTTTTGTATTAGGGCTTGACAATGTTCTTCCAATTATAAGAAAACAGAATACTTATGGGGTAAATGTCTATTTTAATTTTGGTATTTCCCTATTTAAAAACCCAAAATGTAAGGTTTCTCATCCAAGGTATAATGCACCAAAGATACCTTTTGAAGGATACACTTTTCTTTCTCTCAAAGGTAAAGGTAAAAGTAAAGATAAAAGAACAGTTTCTGCTAACGGACAAGGTGTTGCACCTTCTAATATAGCTATTGCTAAAGGTGGAAAATCAGGTAGCAAACAAGGTAAGAAAAAGAGATTTAGATTTAGAAGAAGTAAGAAACTTTAATTCAGAACTCTGCCAATCTTCAATTATACCTATTGGTATTTGAATTAGCGGTAATTATTCCTTCAATTATTTATCCGGGTAGCAAATCACAAAACCAAAAGCCTTTTGTTGATAAAGTATTTAGGTTATTATCTGAGGTAATAATTTCCAATGGTTTATATATTTTTTCTCCAACAGTAAATTTTATTGGAGTTTTGAAGATGGGGCCATCAAAACAAAAGCTGTGGTATTCACCATTTTCGCCACAGGGATCAATATGGATTAATCCCTAATTGATTCGCTGGAAAAAAATCAGATATTTGTGTCATGGCA
>JAVHPR010000143.1:0-4513 GCA_036170695.1 Bacteroidia bacterium | reverse complement strand
TCAAACCACCTGAGTAGCCAAAAATCTAATCTAAAAAACTGCAATGTGGGTTAAAATAATCAAGTGCCTGCCACAAAAAATTGGCAAAAAACGTAAAAAAAAAGTAAATTTCACTTCGCTGATGGCGGCTTAAACGATGCGGATTAACCTGTTATTTATCAGATTTGTTATTTGATTATTAAAAATAAGGTAGGACAAAGCATTCAAAAGAGAATAGATAGAAAAACAGGAATATTTTTATTTTTGATACTAATGTTGAGTTAATTATAAAAAGACGTAATGTCATGTCGAGTTTTGACGAGACATCTTTTTTTAATGAAAAAGATTCCTCCACAAGGTCGGAATGACATACAATACGTCAAAGTAAATTTAACTTAACACTAATTGCATTTTTATTTTGAACTCTATTTCACCAAGGTAAGCTTAAATTTATCATGCAATTTATCATTTATGATATACAAATAATAAACACCATTAATACCCTCTGAAAGATCAAGTTTATGGGAATTTATTGCAGCTAATTTTTCTGTTTTAATTAATCTGCCCATAGCATTATAAACTTCAATATCCACATTTTTTTGAGTATTGTAAAATTCAATATTGAAAATGCCGTTACTTGGATTTGGATATATTATCGCACTTTTTCCGGCAACTATCTCATTTATTTTTGTTGGATCGACTATAAACTGAACACTGTATATTTTAGTGGTAATACCATCCTGTGCAGTAACCAAAACTGTGGCAGTACTCTGCAAAACGGTACCTGTAAGACTTGTAGCCTGCGTAATCAGCATAGTTGCATTAGCATTGCTCAGTGTAGCCGAAACAGTAGGAACAAGCGTTGTTCCGTTGGGTAACAGTACTGTATAATTCAGAACTGTTGAATCAAACACAGGATTGAGCGTTCCGGTACTGGTGGTAAGTGTCATCAGGTTCGCATCTGTTGAAAGCGGATTAGGATAATTTATAGTAACAACACTGCCATTACTCGGATTCCACAACGTAATATTGGGTGGCAAAGCGCAGGGAGGATCACTAATGCTAACCTGCCCGACACTTGCTACATTATCAAATTTTGCAACGCGTATCTCAATACTTTCCTTGGAAACACAAACAATTTGAAACCCCGGCATTTTTTCCTGATTTCTTGTCCAGTTAAAAGCTGCATCCGCAGAGAATGTTGTATAAACGTCCCTCATTGGCGCACCCCAGCTGCCCTCCCCCATATATACAATACCATTAACATCATCGCGTATAAATCCGTTGTCGCTGCCTGTTGCAGTTGATGTTACAATAGGCCAGGTTACCTTAATAATATGAGCATGTGATTCTGCAATTAATTTCACTTTGTAGTCCTGAAATAAAGACGCCCAACAATTTATATTTGTAGTATTGGGAGAATAATATGCATGTGGAACAAATGGGTAGTGAAACTGTACAAATTTCCAATAAGGTTCACTTGAAGTATTGGTATGAAGCTGCAAGTCGTTTGTTAACCAGTTTTGCTGAGTTACATCACAATTTAACTCTGAATTTAGCGAGTAAATTCTTAATAAATTTCCTCCAATGCCAAGTGAATAGTATATGTTGTTATTAGGAACATCAAACATATTATAAACATCGTCGGTAACCTCGTGATTCCCGAAAGCAGGGATAAGGGGTATTAACTGTCCATCCGGAGTAATAGTAAGCTGCCAGTCTGAGAACCAATCAGCCCATGCGATATTTGTAGATTGAACAAAGCCGGGCAAAGAATATACATAATCTCCGCTAAAAGTGATAAATGAAGGAACAATTTTTGCAACCAGTTTATTGGCTTCCTGTCTTCTTGATCTGCACTGAGAGAACTCAAATTCTCCGATTATCCCTGTTCTGCTGTCTCCACCAGAAATAAATTTAATAGGTGTATCCGGATTGTCAGGTAAGGTTTTAAAGCACATCCTTGCACTTGTCCCCTGATTATCGTGAATTACAAAATAATACATTGTATTGGGTGTTAATCCGGTTAAGCGTGCAAATTGATTATTCAGTCCTTTATAGCTTTGGGTTCTGTCAATTGTTTTTGTTGATGGATAGCCAAGGTAATTGGTTCCCAAATCTGTAGTTCCGTAGTAAACCGTTGCACTGGTTGATGTTCCGTTATCGCTCCACCCAATAACAATAGTAGTAGAAGGGTCATCCTGGTAGGAACATCTGTAATACTGGGTACCGCCAAAAACAGTGAGACTAAGGCCTAAAAAAAGAAAGATTGAAATAAAAAAGTTTTTCATGATTTGAATGATAATTTGTTACGATTGGGAATAAAAAAGTTTGCAAAGGTAGTAAAGATAAATGCAAAAATGTCACAAGAATGTCAATACACCTGCTTTCCGCCCGAAAATCATCATTTAATTGTGCGAGATTAAATCTTCATTGCGTCTTTGAAATGTAATACGAACTATATAGGCGCTGCCTACTATTTAAAATCGATAAATTTCTCCTTGCCAGTTTTGCAGAATGCACATTTTTCATCCACACTTGCACCGTCATAAGTATTTCCACAAACAGGGCAAACCGCATAGTTTGCAGGCAAACCACTTTCTGAACCCGCATTTAAAGCACTTAGCGCTTTGGAATAAAAATCCCTGTGTTTCTTTTCAGTATCGAAAGCCCAGTTAAATGACTTTATAGCTTTCTCTGCATTTTCGGCTTTTGCATCTTCCAGAAATTGAGGATACATTGTATCTACTTCGTATGATTCCCCAGCAATAGCCGCTTTCAGATTCTCCGCTGTTGTTTTAACTTCAAATTCAGGCGTAAAGGCTTCCATGGTTTCACCTAATTCGTCCAACACCTTTTTATGATTGGCTGCATGCACTGATTCTGATTTCGATGCCGCCTCAAAAAGCACGGCAATAGTATCATAACCTTCTTCTTTGGCCTTCTGAGCAAAAGCATTGTACTTGGCACTTGCGGTTGTTTCACCTATTATTCCCGCTTTAAGATTGGCAATTGTTTTAATTGGTTTGGGTTGATTGCATCCCGAAAAAGCTACCAGACTTATGATTGCTATTACTAAAATTCCTTTTACTGTTTTCATTTTTATTTAGATTTAAATTAATAATTAAAGAGGCATCATATAGTTATAAACCAGAGTTCCTCCGTAGAAACCCGTAATACTTACTGAAATTGTTGCAAATCCATACAAAACAAATGCAATCCATTTTAAGTTCGAATCCTCTCTTTTTTTTACCATCAGAAAAATACGCAAAAGAGAAGTAACAATTAAAATGCCTACCGTTATCCATGCAAACAATTCGTGTGTTTCCTGAATTTCAGCTCCAGCACCCTCCATTTCAGAGGTGAAGAAAAATCCGGTAAGCAAGGCAATAATCGCGGACAAAGTACCTGTTATTAACAAGTAAAATCCGACTTTCGATAAATAGGCTTCTTTCTTGAAAATTAATGCTGCAGACGCTGCAAAAAAACCAAAAACAACTAAGGCGATAGGAAAATGCACCAACATAGGATGGATATGGCTTAAAGAAATCATATAGTTTTATTTTTTTGCAAAGGTAGGGTGAATTTAAAGCGTTTGGTCTTTTAAATAAAACTATTGCGAATATTTTTCAATTATTGACTGTTAGCGATTTTCGGTTTAACAGGTATCCATATTGAAAATGTCGCCACATTTTAGAAATATGGCATCAACATTCGTTGTACCTGACAACAGGACATTTAAAGGTGCAAACGACTTCCAGGGTAATGAAACAGTTTCTGCACTGGTTTCATTTGCATTTACGTCGCTCAAAGAGATGTAATAGCTTTGTGCTTTTGCGCTTACCGCGAAAATATGGGTTGTTTTTATTAAAGTATTTATTGTTTTACAATTTCTACTCTTCTATTTAACGCTTTCCCATCCTCTGTTGTATTGGTTGCAACCGGGCATAATGAACCTACTCCATCAGAAATAAGGCGAGAAGCATTAATTTTTCCTTTTGCGATTAGATATTCCACTACAGCCTTAGCTCTTTCTTTAGATAGGGTAATATTAGACGCAAAAAGGCCTGCGTTATCTGTATGCCCCACAATAATTATTTTTTCCGATTGATTTGTATTGAGATAATCAATAATGGTTTGTATTGCTTTTTCAGATTCGGGCTTGATAATTGCTTTATTTACATCAAATAGAATACCATACATAGAGATCTTCCCATCTCTATCAATTGCTTCCTTCAGGCTAACCTCAATGTCCTGCTGCATTTTCTGCACTTCTAAAATATGAATAATATAGTTTTTTACATCGGCAGAATTTCCACAGGAGATCTGCACATATACTTCCTTTCCATTTATGCTGGCCGATAACATAGTTTGATCGCTAGAAAGTGACTTCCCCTTAACCTTTGTAATGGCAGTGAAGTAGTTGGCAAGTATTTGCGAACTGCTGAATTTTCTTGTTTCGCCTGTATTCTTCCAATAAATAATATTGCTTATCTGCTTTAGACATGCTGTCTTTTATTGTTTTGTAATTCCT
>JAVHPR010000142.1:0-4515 GCA_036170695.1 Bacteroidia bacterium | reverse complement strand
TGTTAGCGTTGAACACAATAAAGGTGAAATTTCTATTGCTGAATTATTTAAAAACAAACAAAATTATTCGGGAAAAACAATTAAAGTAAAAGGAAAAGTTGTAAAATTCAGTTCCGACATAATGAATAAAAACTGGATTCACTTACAAGATGGTACCGACTTTAATGGGAAATTCGATTTAACTATTACCACCGGTATTGTAGTAAAAGTTGATGATATTGTTACACTTGAAGGTAAAATTAACGTTGACAAAGATTTTGGTTACGGATATTTTTACGAAGTTTTATTAGAAGACGCTCAAATAATTCAGTAAAATACAATTGAATACTGATGAAAATGATTTATGATTAACGATTTTAGAATTACGATTTAAAACACAAAACGATAAAAAGTTCAAAGTTCAAAGTACAAAGTAAAGCCAAACGATGAACAATCTTTGGTAAAAATATCCCGAGTATTCTGGACTGCATAAGTCTTACCCTAAATAGTATTTGAGAATTGTTTTAAAAATCTAATATCGTTTTCCGAAAACATTCTTAAATCTTTTACCTGAAATTTTAAGTTTGTAATACGTTCAATGCCCATTCCAAAAGCGTATCCTGTATATTCTTTACTGTTAATTCCACATTTTTCTAAAACATTTGGGTCAACCATTCCGCAACCTAAAATTTCGACCCAACCGGTATGTTTACAAAAAGCACAACCTTTTCCGCCGCATAAATTACACGAAATATCCATTTCGGCAGATGGTTCGGTAAATGGGAAATACGAAGGACGTAAACGAATTTGTGTTTCGGCACCAAACATTTCGCGGGCAAAATACAATAACGTTTGCTTAAGGTCGGCAAACGAAACATTTTTATCAATATACAAACCTTCAACCTGATGGAAAAAACAATGTGCACGAGCAGAGATGGCTTCGTTCCTAAAAACTCTGCCTGGCATTATAATTCTAATTGGTGGTTTTTGTTTTTCCATAACCCTTACTTGTACAGATGATGTATGTGTGCGAAGTAAAATATCCGGATTTTTTTCTATAAAAAAAGTATCTTGCATATCGCGTGCAGGATGTTCTTCGGGAAAATTTAAAGCTGTAAAAACGTGCCAATCATCCTCAATTTCGGGACCTTCGGAAACTGTAAAACCTAAACGGCTAAATATTTGAATAATTTCGTTTCTGACAATACTTAATGGGTGTCGGCTGCCAATTTCGTTTGGGTCGGATGGCATTGTTAAATCGTTTAAATTACTCAATTCAGTTTCATTCTCTACATTGTTTTGAAAATATGAGAATTTTTCCTGAGCTTCGTTTTTAAGAGTGTTTAAAAATTGCCCCATTTCTTTTTTCAACTCATTTGGAACTTGCTTAAACCCTTCAAACAAAGAAGAAATTTCGCCTTTTTTTGATAAATATTTTAAACGAAATTCTTCGAGTTGGGCTTTATTTGCAATTTGAGCCGATTTTATTTCTGATAACAGCTTTGTGATTTTATCTTTCATCGTTATATTAATTTATAGGTTTAAAAATATCATCGTCTTAATAGTTATTTGGTTATTAAGTTACTATGTTATTAGTAATTTTGGAATTATCATTCTTTGAAGGAATTTTACTTTTCGCATTTTTAAGATAAAGAATATATCCGTTTAACAATTTAATTACAAAAAGGGTATCGTTTTTTAAAATTAAATATTGCTCATTAATAATATATTTTTCATCAAGTGAACAAATTAAGTGATCTAAAATTTCGAATAATGAACCTCTTGCCTGCCTGCAAAATTGTATGTTTTCTTGATAATGGAACCTTCCAAATCCTTCTGCAATATTTGACGTAACCGATCTTGATGCTCTAATTAATTGATCAACAAGTCTATATTTTTCTTCAGCGGAAAAATGCTTTACTAACTCAGAAATTTTTATTCTAAGTTCTCGTGCTTTTTTATAAACTTCTAATTCTTCAAAACTATTCATTATTTCATTTAAAAGTTAATATACCAATAACTTAATAACTAAGTAACTTAATAACTAAGTAACTTAATAACTAAGTAACTTAATAACCAATTAATTTTGCTAAACATGAACTATTTAAGTTTAATTTTCATTTTAACATCAACCACTGGCCTGTCATTTTTGTCAGTTTTTACAGATGAAATACTATCAATAACATTCATTCCTTCAACAACTTCGCCAAAAACAGTATAAGCTCCATCAAGATGAGGAGCTCCGCCAATTGTTGTGTAAATTTTGCGTTGCTCGGCAGTAAAAACAAACTTCCCTTGTTTTGCCATTTCTTTTTCTACAATTGGGTCAATGCTTAAAATAAACTTGTTTAGCTCTTCTTTATTTCCCGACTTTTGTAATGAATCAAGTTTCAATAACATGTTTTTATTTTCAGGAGCTTTAAGGATTTTTCCAATAATTTGTTTTTTTAGTGCCTGGTTTTGATTTGCTTCAATCATATCTAATTCTTGATTTGTAAATACCTTACCTTGAACAATATAAAATTGCGAGCCCGACGATTCTCTTTTTGGATTAATCATATCCGATTCACGTGCAGCAGCCAAAGCTCCTCTTTTGTGAAATAATCCCGGAACTATTTCGGATGGAATATTGTATCCCGGTCCACCATTGCCTAACATTGTTTCGGGTTTTGCATTTCGCGAGTCGGGATCGCCGCCTTGAATCATAAATCCTTTAATAACACGGTGAAAAAGCAAATCATCGAAAAACTTTTCCGAAATAAGTTTCACAAAATTATCGCGGTGCAATGGGGTTTGGTCGTATAATTTTATTTTTATATCGCCAAACTTTGTGCTGATTATTGCAATTTTCTCGTTTTGTTCAGATAAATTCACAAACGACAAAAACAATAGCGAAAATACGAATCCCAAAAACAGAAATAATGTTTTCTTTTTCATTGATAATTAATGTTGTGCAATTTACTACAATCGCAATCAATTTTACTGATTATTAATTGCGAAATTTACGTAAAATTATTTACTCTATAAAAATTGCTTTTCCTATAAATAATTATTTAAATAAAAAAAGAGGTTATCTTTTACGATAACCTCTTAATATTTTTTTTACAAATTTACTTATTACAACTACGGAATACCAACAGCTGTTAAAACTTCATTGGTATTTGTAAAAAGTGCTTGTTCGTATTTCGGATTATGAATACCATCACTATATTCCCTTAATAATAACTGGAAGTTAATAATTGCACCCCATTCAGCATTTGTTAATGATTTTAACGGTGGTTTTGCCACATTAGTGGCTATTTGTGCAGGAGTCCATGCCGATGAACCGGATGCGGTATAAATTGGATTCCTGATTAAACCATTCGGATTGATTGAAGGGTCATAAATATCTAAGTAACCATCATAATGTTGAGTTGTTAAACCAGCAAAAATACTTGTGGAGTCCTTGTGCATTATTTCGATACCACCAGATTTTAATCGGGCTGCTAATGCCGATAAAGCGGCTCTATGGTTTGTTTGAACAGTAGTAACTGTAGTATTAGAATAAGTGGTCCATGTAGTGTGGCAAGTTTTGCAACCATTAACATTACCTTGTGCAATAAAAGTATGGCCTCCGGTTGCTACTCCATTAGATGCGGCTGGTTTTGCCATGTGGCAAATTATACATGTTGCACTTAATCTGTGAGTTGAAGTATCTGTATATAAAGCCGAACCCGAAAATTCAACAGCACCGGTTCCGGCTACAATTGCCCCAACAGCACCATAATGATTGTGCGACCTGTATGCCGGATATAATATGTTAGTAGCTGCAGCAGCAACTGTGCTATCATAAAATATATTTGCAGGATTTGTAGCTAAATCAACATAATCAATGGATCTGCCATTATAAACTGCATTATTAAAAGCAACTGCTGCATTGTTAGCTGAAAGTTTCATTACTGTTGCACTAAAAGTACCGCGTTGCATTGGGCGTGGCTGGTGGCATTTCATACACAAGTTGCTTTCATGATTATTTGTTGGAATATCAAACGTTTTTGTTTGTCCCGTCCAACACCACATTGTTGAAGGAATTCCAGCTAAAAAACTTAAGCGTGCCATTGAATCTGCTGGAAGTGCACTGTGGCATGTAAAACAATTCACATTGCCAGGCCATGTTGTTAAGTTAGTAGAAGCGGCAGCAGAAGCATTGTATGAGAAAGTATATTTAGGATTAGTAGCATCATAAGGTGCAGTAGTACTTGTAGTAAAAGTAGGAATAACGCCTCCATCAACTACTGAATGGAATCCTTCATTTGCATGACAAGGAGCACAACCTGCAGTATATCCTTCTTCTAAAGAAAGTTCTTTTCCTTCAGCATGTTTTGAGAATTCATATTCGTTTTTCTTAGAAGCGAGGTCGCTTGATCCACTTCCCGTGCCATCCTGATGATTGTGGCATTCTAAACAGTTTACTGATAAAACTCCGCTTGGCCCCTGAATTCCCTGAATACCTTGAGGACCTGTTGGACCAATATCACCTGTAAGTCCCTGAATACC
>JAVHPR010000141.1:0-4540 GCA_036170695.1 Bacteroidia bacterium | reverse complement strand
ATTTTTTAGCAAATCCAGCACTTTTTTTGCGTAATTGTTATATTTTTCACTTATAGGCAATACAGAAATTTGCTCCGGACTAAGCCATAATGGGAATTTTCCGGCACAATGTTCTATTAAAACTGCAATAAATCTTTCTAAAGAACCAAATGGCGCACGGTGTATCATTACCGGGCGGTGTTTTTGGTTATCACTACCGGTATATTCCAATTCAAATCGTTCGGGCAGATTATAATCCACCTGTATCGTTCCGAGCTGCCATTTTCTGCCAATAGCATCTTTAACCATAAAATCCAGTTTAGGGCCGTAGAATGCAGCTTCACCTAATTCAACAACTGTTCTCAAGCCTTTTTCGGCAGCCGATTCAATGATTGCCTGTTCGGCTAATAGCCAGTTTTCATCGGAACCAATGTATTTAGTTTTATCATCAGGATCGCGCAATGATATCTGTGCGGTGAAGTCATTAAAATCTAATGCTTTAAATACATATAGCACCAGGTCAATAACTTTACAAAACTCTTCTTTTACCTGATCCGGACGACAAAACAAATGCGCATCATCTTGTGTGAAGCCTCGCACACGTGTTAATCCGTGCAATTCACCCGCTTGCTCATAACGGTAAACAGTGCCGAATTCGGCAAAGCGCAGTGGCAAATCCTTATAAGACCGTGGCGAAGTTTTATAAATTTCGCAATGATGAGGACAGTTCATAGGTTTTAAAAAGAACTCTTCTCCTTCATGCGGAGTCCTGATAGGCTGAAATGAATCCGCACCATATTTCTCATAATGCCCTGAAGTGATGTATAGGTTTTTATTACCTATATGCGGTGTTGCTACGGGCAAATATCCATCTTTTATCTGGGCTTTTTGTAAAAACTGAATCAAGCGTTCCCGCAATGCAGCGCCTTTGGGCAACCATAATGGCAATCCCATTCCTACCTTTTCTGAAAAAGCAAATAATTCCAATTCCTTACCTAACTTACGATGGTCGCGCTTTTTAGCCTCTTCCAATAGTACTAAATAATCTGCTAACTCTTTCTGCTTAGTGAAAGTAATGGCATAAATACGGGTAAGCATTTTATTTTTTTCATCGCCACGCCAATATGCACCGGCGACATTCATCAGCTTCACCGCCTTAATATTACTTGTATTGGGGACATGCGGTCCGCGACATAAATCAGTAAAATTACCTATCTCATAGAAAGTAATATTACCGTCTTGTAAACCTTCTATTAATTCCAGTTTATACTCTTCCCCTTTTTCTTTAAAATAGGCAATAGCATCAGGTTTGGAGACTTCCCTGCGAATAAAGGAATTACCCAAACGAGCGAGTTCGATTATTTTATCTTCAATTTTTTTAAAATCTTCCTGTGAAATAGTTTTTCCACCTAAATCAATATCATAATAAAACCCATTTTCAATGGGTGGTCCGATACCAAACTTAGTGCCCGGGTAAATTGCCTGAATTGCCTCTGCCATCAAGTGGGCAGAGGAATGCCACAATGCTGATTTCCCTTCAGTATCATTGATTGTTAATAACACCAATTTAGCATCCGTGTTAATGGGGCGGGTCGCATCCCACACTTCTCCATTGACTTTTGCAGCTAAAACATTGCGGGCTAAACCTTCGGAAATGGATTGAGCAATTTGTAATGCAGTAGTTCCCTTTTCGTATTGACGAATGGAACCATCGGGTAAAGTAATATTTATCATAGTTTATTTTTTAATCACACACCCATACAAAAGGGGATGATATTTATTTAAAGAGTGCGAAGATAATAAATCTAAATGATGAAGCAATCAGAGAGTGTAAATTTGCACTTCTCACGCCATTTTTTTATACTACTGTCATGTCAATCGTGAAATATCCTAAAGTCATGCTGAACTTGTTTCAGCATCCATAAGATTCCGAAACAAGTTCGGAATGACCAACAATGCGACAAAACAAACTTGACTTGACACTACTAACTGAATTCGGAATCCAGAGCGAAATTTTCGGGGTTTTTGCCTTTTACATTTCTATAAAAATCCATAATCAGTTTCATATCTGCTTTAAAATCACCGCTGGGATATATCAATTGACCAATACCGCATTCCCTTTTTTCAAAATCAATATATCCCAAAGCAATAGGAACTTTAGCCTGTAATGCGACATAGTAAAAACCCGATTTCCATTTTTCGACACGGGAGCGTGTTCCTTCAGGAGGGATAATTAAACGAATCTCATCATGCGTATTAAATAACTCAACTATCAAATCTACTGTGCTTTTTTTTTCTCCAAGCGCGCTCTTTTTGCTGCGGTCAATCGGAATAGCGCCCATCGAAAGCAATATTCGTTTAAATGGGAAACGAAGCCACTCTTTTTTTATGGTATAATGTGCTGAAAGTTTCATTATGCTCATTGCAGCCATCCCAATAACAAAATCCCAATTGCTTGTATGCGGGGCAGTTACCAGCACACATTTTTTTATTTCATCAGGGAGATATTTAGTTATTTTCCAACCCTGTAATCTGAATATTAATCTAAACATAATTGCCGATTTTCATAATTTGTAAATTTTGAACTATTACTACATTTTTAAATATAAATGGAGAAATTTTCACCTGCTTATTAATCGTATGACTAATTGAGCAATCTGGAGGCATTGACCACTACTCAACCGGAAGCAAAAAAAACTGATAATCAAATAGTTATTTGCATTATTTTACTTTGGGCTGGTAAATCCTCACCGGTAATCTATAGTCAATGCGACCCGGATTTTGTAATCTACACCAACATCATCTAAAAATCTAATAAAATCCAGATGATTCTGTGTTAAATTTTCAGATATGTAGGTGCTTCTTGACATTACTTTTTGTTTGTAAATAAACCCTAATAAATGGGGTTTATAGTGTATTAAAAGGTAATCAAATGTAATAAATAATTTCATTATATCACAAAACGTTTTCACTTTATGATAAATTGTCTACTTCTAAAGTATGCGGGATATAGTGGACATATTGTTAATTACTCAGCTCGGCATCAGTTTAATGGGAAAGAAAGGGTTACCGCTCATCTATATTAGGTTTTTACTGATTCTTTTATTTGGTCGTTCTTGTAAACATCAAACAACACCCTAGCAAAGGTTTTAATGAGCTTTATATGTTCTTGTGCTTCATCTTCGCTCACATCCTCAAAGCCTGAGTATGTGCGCAGTTTTTCTATGGTTAGTTAGCTTTTATCTACCGTGTCCAAAAAGTTTAGATTGTTGTTTTTTCTGCTTTTCATAATTGTTTGGTTTATAACCTATCCTATTTTAAAACTTTAAATTTACCTCAAATAACAGGTTCATTTTAAGTGATTTAAATCAGGAACCTATGCAAGGTTATCTTAATCCTTATCTTTCTCTATCGTAATTTTAGTTTGAATTATAGCTTAGCTTGGGTAGTTTCTGGGTAGTTATCTGGGTAGTTATTTGGGTACTACCCAGATAAACTAAAACGTCTAAATTATTTTCTATTTCTTTTTTCATCAAGCATTTTCATTATTCTTTCAAAATACTCGGTAAACGATTCGGTAGTATTAATTGGGTAATTCTTTACTGAATGCACAAACCCATCTATTAAAGCATTGTAAGCTTTAAAATTCTTTTCTAAAAGTTCTTCATCTCCTGTTTCCCAATAAGCGCCTTCATCGGTAAGTTGAAAGTTCTGAAAATATTTTTCGCTTAAATACCTGAGCAAATGAATAATTATTTTGTGAATGGTACTTCCTGCATATTGGGTTTTTGAACACAACATGTATAAATACAACTTATCATTTTCATTATCAGAATTGCCAAAAAATTCTAATCTGGCTCCGCAGCACATTTTACCATTTGATAAAAAAGTTAAGGAAATAGTTTCGCTATCCGGTGGAGTAAAGGAAATACCATATAGTTTACCATCATACTCTATTTTACCGATTGTGTTTTTCGGAAAACAAGTGCTATTGATAGTGTATTTCCATTCATAAATTTCGGCAATATCTTTTACTTCCTCAATCATTGCTTCTAATGAAGCTTCTTTTTTAAAACTACCGCTATAATCAATGCTTAATCCCATGTATTGTTATTTTTTATTTACGGGCGTATTGATGCTAATTTTTTTTAGCTATTTCGGGAATACTTGCGGATGGATTCATCCACATAATTTCAAGAATTTCCGATTCTTTATCACCTAACCTATCACCCAACTTATCACCCAACTGTTTCCTAACATTGCCCAACTAATTGATAATTTTTTATTACCGGCAAAATTAAATAAAAGATGGTGAAAATCAGATCTGCTAAATTTCAAAATACGCATTTAGTTGAAATAGCCTGTTTTCATTATGACTTACATAGCCTAATTGGTTGGTTAGCATTTCCGTTTCGCCAATTTTAAACTAAGGAATGTTTGAATGATAATGACCAGAATTCCAATTAAGTCATTCTGTTTCGATAAAATTATAATAATAGTCGCTTAATTCATCGTGAAATCCCCAGCCTATATTTTTTGTATCGTCCATTATTTTTTTACA
>JAVHPR010000140.1:0-4594 GCA_036170695.1 Bacteroidia bacterium | reverse complement strand
AAGGAGCTAAGATACTATTTTTTTACATGTCTAAAGCAGATAAGCAATTTTTTATAAATCGCCAAAACTTAGAAGAAGAATAATTTCTGAAAATTTTGAATTTATTGTTTCAGTTCGGTAGTTCAAAACTATGCACTCTCAGTGCAAGACTTTCAGTTTCTACAAAATTTCAATGTTACCGTAATTGCGAGAGCGCTTTTCGCGATCCCTTCGTCAGGATCAGGATAAACTCCGCAATCTTATTTACTGGTGTGAGATTGCTTCATCACGCCCCAAAAGCGTGATTCGCAATGACGTATTGTATTATCATTTGCTAAAAGAATTTCATTCTTTTTTTTATTTAAACCTCTGCACTTTCAGTGCAATAGCAAAATAACAATAGAAAAGTTGTTATCTATATTACATGTCAATAAAATGCAAAAGCCGCTAATATTACATCAGCGGCTTTTGTGTTTTTAAAAAGAAATATTAAATATTTTGCCCTAATTTAGCTTCAATAACTAAAGTAGCATGTGGTACACTTCTTAAACGTTCTTTTGAAATTAATTTGCCGGTAACACGGCATATTCCATATGTTTTGTTTTCAATACGAATTAATGCATTTTGTAAATTTTGAATAAACTTCTCTTGACGACCGGCTAAATGTGATGTTTCTTCTTTTGACAAAACATCTGAACCATCTTCCAATAGTTTAAATGTTGGTGAAGTATCATCTGTACCATGATCATCTTTATGAGATAAAGTGCTCTTCAGTAATTCATAATCTTTTTGAGCTTCAGCAAGTTTTTTTAAAATTAATTCTTTAAACTCCTTTAATTCCGCATCAGTGTAACGTATTCTTTTGTCAGTATTAATATGGGGTGTTGGTATAGGCCCCATCGGTCTGAGGATTGATGGGGTTTTATATTCTACCATCATTGGCTCATCCTCTCTGTTCTCGTCATCCAAATCAAAATTGTGGTCGTGTTTTTTCTTAACAACAGATTCCGCTTTTTTTACAACGGGTGTGATTGGTTTAGCAATAGCAACAGGTTTTTCAGGGATGTTTTTTTTAGTTTCTACTTTAGCTACAGGTTTAATAACCGTTTTAGCTATAGGCTTAACAACAACTTTTTTAGCGGGTTTAGCAAGTTCTTTTTTTGCAACAACTTTTTTTGCAGGTTTCACAATCTTTTTAGGTGTAATTTTTTTAGCAATTATTTTTTTAGCAGGTTTAATTATTTTTTTCGAAGTAGCTTTTTTAACATCAATTTTTTTAGCCACTTTTTTAATTACTTTTTTAGCTGCTGCTTTAACTATAACTTTAGCAACTACTTTTTTAACTGTCTTTTTAATAGTCTTTTTAGCCACTATTTTTTTTACAGATTTAACAACTTTTTTAGGGGCGGCTTTTTTAACTATTTTTTTTGCAATTGCTTTTTTCGCAGGTTTAGCGACTTTTTTCGGAGCAGTCTTTTTTACTGCAGCTTTTTTTGCAGGTTTAGCAGCCTTGTTAGCCGGTTTTCCTTTTTGCGCTTTTTTTGCCATTTTTTATGGATGTTAGTTTAATTTAGTAATGGTAATTAAGGTCTTTATTTTTTCGTCTAATTCAATTTCAGAGCCTGTTTTAGTCTCTAAAGTATCGACAAGTTCCAATGAAGATGCCAAAATTTCGGTGCAAATATAGTTCAAATTATTATTGATGGCTGCATTTATAGCAGAATTTCTCTGAATTTTTACATCAATCCGGTCTGTAACATCCAAATTGCTTTCTTTTCTGAGGTTTTGAATCCTGTTCACCAGTTCACGTGCAAGGCCTTCTTCTCTTAGCTCCGGGCTGATGTTAATGTCAAGAGCAACAGTTAGTTGGCCGAAATTAGCGACTTTCCATCCTGGAATATCTATCGGAATAATTTCTACATCTTCGGGCAATAACTGCAGTACTTCATTCTCCTGAAATTCAGGTAGTAAAATCGTTGCAAAACCTAGGGTTTCGATTTGTTTTATGATTTCTTTTGAATTTTTGCCGGAATATTCCTGAACCGCTTTCATGTTTTTTCCGCATTTTTTACCGAGAGTTTTAAAATTCAATTTTAAATTTTTGGTAATAGATGTTGTTGATTCATCAACAAATTCAAGGCTTTTTACGTTAACCTCCGAAAGAATTAAATCCTTAACAGCTTCAATTTTGTTTTTGAAGGTATCATCTAAAACTGGGATTTGAATTCTATTCAGAGGTTGTCTTACACGGATATTTTCTTTCTTGCGTATTGATAAAACCATTGAAGAAATTTTTTGAGCAAGCTCCATCCGCTCTTCTAAGTCTTTATCAATCAAAAAAGTATCCGAAACCGGAAAATCACTTAAATGCACTGATTTTGCCCTGTCGCGGTTTGTTACCTTATTCAAATCGGAATATAGGCGATCCATAAAAAATGGAGCGATTGGTGCTGCAAGTTGGGCTACCACTTCCATGCAACGATATAAGGTCTGGTAGGCTGCAATTTTATCTCCGGAATAGTCACCTTTCCAAAAGCGCCGGCGGCACAAACGTACGTACCAGTTGCTTAAATGCTCATCCACAAAATCTTCGATGTAACGTCCGGCGCGGTGTGGTTCATAATCTGAATAGGCCTCATCCACTTTTTTTATCAAAGTATTTAATTCTGATAAAATCCAACGGTCAATTTCTGTGCGTTCAGTTATTGGCACTTCCGGCTCTGAATAATTGAATCCATCAACATTGGCATACAAAGTAAAAAACGAATAGGTATTATGAAGTGTTCCAAAAAATCTGCGTTGTACTTCTCCTATGCCTTCCAAATCAAATTTTAAATTGTCCCAGGGGGCTGCATTGGTGATCATATACCAGCGTGTGGCATCAGGACCATATTTCTCAATGGTGGTAAACGGATCAACGGCATTGCCTAAACGCTTGCTCATTTTTTGCCCGTTTTTATCCAGCACCAAACCATTGCTCACCACGTTTTTGAAGGCAACCGAATCGAAACACATGGTACCAATCGCATGCAGCGTGAAAAACCAACCGCGTGTCTGATCAACACCTTCGGCAATAAAGTCGGCTGGGAAATATTTATTCCGATCAATTAATTCCTTGTTCTCAAACGGATAATGAAGCTGTGCGTAAGGCATTGCGCCGGAATCAAACCAGACATCAATTAAATCAGGTTCCCGGAAAAGCTTTTTGCCGTTGCGTTCCAGAAAGATTGTATCGGCATAGGGTTTATGTAAATCGAAGGTGTTATAGTTTTCTGCACTATTATCGCCGGGAATAAACGCACTCAGCGGATTATTTTGCATCATACCTTTAGCAACGCTGTTTTCAATTTCTTTTTTTAATTCTTCAGCAGAACTAATGCAGATTTGTTCTGTTTTATCTTCGCTTGTCCAGATAGGAATTGGAATCCCCCAAAAGCGTGAACGTGATAAATTCCAATCGTTCAGATTTTCCAGCCAGTTGCCAAAGCGTCCGGTGCCGGTAGATTCCGGCTTCCAGTTGATTGTTTTGTTAAGTTCAATCATCCGCTCTTTGTAGGCAGTTGTTTTGATGAACCAGCTATCCAGAGGATAATACAATACCGGCTTATCAGTGCGCCAGCAGTGCGGATAGCTGTGTTCGTAGGTTTCTTTTTTGAAGAGTTTTCCTTCTTCCTGCAATTTTAAAACAATACGTTCATCAACACTTAAATAAGCTTTTAACTCTTTTATTTTACCGGATGCTTCTAATATTTTTTTCTGATTCTGAAATTCTGTTTTCTTCTCTTCATCCGTTAAATAGGCTTCTTTCACATATTCTTCGCCATATAAAAATACACCATCTTTTATTTCAGGAAGGAATTTACCACGCCGGTCAACCAATGTTAATGAACCAATGCCGTTTTGTTTGGCAACTCTAAAGTCATCAGCACCAAAGCTTGGAGCGATGTGGACGATACCTGTACCATCGGATGTGGTTACGAAATCACCAATGATTACTCGGAATGCATCACCATCAGTTGGTTGTGCGAAAGGCATTAATTGTTCATATTTTATTCCTTCTAATTTGGAGCCTTTTAATTCTGCAACAATTTCGAATAAGGAGTTTGTTTTTAAATCTTTTAGAGCTTGTTCAAGCGATAAGCTAGATTCGTCATACCATTCTTTTGTGCCAACGCTAATATTTTCAGTCGGCAAGGTAAATTTAAAATAATTTCGTAGTAAATCTTTTGCAAGAACTACCATTATTGGTGTGTGTGAAAACGGATTAAATGTTTTAACTAAAACATAGTCAATATTCTTCCCAACTGCCAAGGCAGTATTAGAAGGCAATGTCCATGGAGTAGTTGTCCAAGCGAGGAAATAAGTATTATCGTTCATCAGACCTGAAAGGTTTCCAAAACCTGTCAGGTCTTGATCCTTAGCAAGCTTAAACATCGCTACAGCAGTTCTATCCTTCACATCTTT
Organism: Bacteroidia bacterium; assembly: GCA_036170695.1. Taxonomy (GTDB): domain Bacteria; phylum Bacteroidota; class Bacteroidia; order 2-12-FULL-35-15; family 2-12-FULL-35-15; genus 2-12-FULL-35-15. The sequence continues at coordinate 151 of JAVHPR010000140.1, read as the reverse complement.
ATAGCATCCCGGCTGATTTAGTTCATGTGTTGAAAGCCCGGTACCCGCAGCAGGAGAATAAGGTTGAATGGTAAATCCTTTGTAAATAGAGCCTTTTGCATATAAATTATTCAGCAGCCACCAGACTGATTCAATGTATTTGTTTTCATAG
>JAVHPR010000139.1:0-20431 GCA_036170695.1 Bacteroidia bacterium | reverse complement strand
TTACAAAACAATAAAAGACAGCATGTCTAAAGCAGATAAGCAATTTATTTTTTATAAATTTATAAATTAAATTTTTGATTTTGAGCGTTTTGGCAGTAATACAATGAATTTTTGATTTTGCCAATCCAAAAATTCAAAAAAACATATGAAGTATGGCTTTTTTTATTAAGTTTGCACTAAATAAACTAAAACAATTTGAAAATGTGCAAATTTGAAAATGAACTTATCAAATTGTCAAATTATTAATAGTTCTGCTATGATAAAAAAATTAATGTATTTGTCGGCTCTGTTGATGTTTTCAATAAATACCGTATCTGCTCAAAAAAGTATGCTTGAAAAAAGCGAAGATCAGGTAAAGCTGTTTAATGCTCAACAACGTTTTTTTGCAGGTGATTTTCAAGGATCATTAAATGTTTATAACGACTTGCTAAAAACCTTACCTAATGATGCGAATATTCTTTTTCATGTTGCAGAATGTTATTTTGGAATGAATCAGTTTATTCAATCACTTGATAATGCAAAAAAAGCAAAAACTATTGATCCTAAAGCGAATGAAGGCATTTCATTGTTACTGGGTAAATTATATTTTATGGAAGGTAATGTAAACGAAGCACTTACGGAGTTTGCAAATTTTAAAACTACGACTACGGATCCCAAAAAAATAAAGGAAAGTGATGTGGATGTATTCATTGCTCAGGTAAATCACGCAAAAGAATTGATGGCGGCACCTATTGATGTTAAAATTGAAAACGGTGGCGATGTATTAAATTCGGAATATGACGATAAAATTCCTTCCATTACCGCTGATGGAAGGACATTGATCATTACATCCAGAAGGCCTGGTAAATCAAGCGCATTAGATATTGAAGGTGATAAAAAATACTTTGAGGATATTTATATGTCTAAATGGGATTCAATTAATAAAGTGTGGACGAATGTTGAATTACTCCCCGGTTCTATCAATACCGAAGGACATGATGCCTGCACAAGTATTTCGCCCGATGGGAAAGCAATTTTTATTTATAAAAATGAAATGGAAAAAGAGTCCCGCGGTGGCGATATTTACTTTTCGAAATTGAGCTCTTCCGGTAAATGGGGAATCCCAACCCCTATTGGGAAGCCAATAAATACAACTTATTTTGAAGGAGGCGCTTGCATTGCACCTGATGGTAGCATGCTTTATTTTGTGAGTGAACGTCCGGGCGGATTCGGTCATGCCGATATTTACTCATCGAAACGATTGAGCCGTACAGAGTGGGATGTTCCGGTTAATCTTGGAGCAGATGTAAACTCACCGGAGGATGAAGGAGGAATTTTTTTAGCTCCTGATGGGAAAACATTATTCTTATGCTCTAATGGCGTTAATTCAATGGGGGGGTATGATATTTTTAAAACTGTTAATGAGAATGGTAGATGGTCAAAACCAGTTAATTTAGGGTATCCTTTAAATTCCCTGGATAATGATATGAGTTTAACATTATCTGTTGATGCACAGGTAGGCTATTTTTCCAGTGATAGGAAGGGTGGAAAAGGAGATTTGGATATTTATAAAGTGGATTTGACAAATTATCCAATACTTGAAAAAGACATGAAACATAAAGTGGTGGATTCTCTTGCTATTTTAAAAGGTACGATATTTAATGCTTCAAACGGAACAGCAATGGAAGCAGAGATTGTAATTTATGATTTAAACGGGGCAAAAATAAGCAGCACCTTGTCAAATGGTGCTAGTGGAGATTATTTTACTACTGTTGTTTCCGGTAAAACATACCAGATAAAAATAAATTTAGAAGGGTACAAACCCATTGACGAAAAGTTAGAAGTTAAAGCTGCAAAAACTGGTGCTACTACTTTGGTAAAGCATTACTTATTGTACAAGCAATAAATTTAGTCCTCGCTATTTCTTTTCGGGCGCACCTCATATTATGAGTGCGCCCTTTTTTTATTACTAATGCGAATCAAGGGTTGAAATAGATGCTGTGTGCGTAGGTCATGCAGAGGCTGTGTGCCCGGCAGAATAGGAGTGAAGGAAGTGTTAGCCATCGCCCTCATCCCCCATCATCGTCATACTTATGCTAAACCGCTAAAAAAGATGACTAAAAGGTCATTCCGAATTTATTTCGGAATCCCATTCCAATAGATGCTGAAACAAGTTCAGCACGACAAGGCATTGATAAACTTGTTAGCGGTTTAGTAAAAGTGAGGGCTCAGCTCAAAGTGGCAGAGTATATGAAGGTGATTTAAAATTCGGAAAAACACTCAGGCTCTAATTAATCCCTTCATAAATTTCCTGTATTTTTTGTTTTTGTTCCTTTTGACTTTCAATAAGTTTTTCTAATTCTTTTGTTCCAACTGAATCTGGGGCTCCTTCTTTTAGTGTTTTTAATTTTTGAGAATTGGAACTTATTTTGTCATCATACATTATTTCTATTTCTTTAATTGATTTCTTTGCATAATAAGCAATCCACTTGAATGTGTTTTTGTCTTCCGCAATACCCTTTAACACTTCAATACCCGCATTTATAGTTTCGTCCTTCGTAACTTTTTGTAAGAACAATGCATACTGACTCACAAAACTGATTTTGCTCCATCCCGTAAATTTATCTTTTGAATTTAAAAAAAAGTCATTGTTATCATCAGAACCGTAATTTGCATACAACTCAGCAATGGCATATAATACATCACTGCTTTTTTCATTTTCATATAGTTTCGCAAGTTTCAATCCTTCAGCGGAATTAACTTTGGCTATAGCGTATAACGATGCGCCCAATACGCTATACGATCTGTCGTTTAATGCATTTTTATATACTACCTGTAAATCATCATCTTTATAAAAAGAGGATAAATATGCAATTGCAGCAGTACGAACATCTGCTTTAACATCCTTTTTTACCAATTGAACTAAATGCTCTTTCACTTGTTTCTCGTGACCGGGAGCAATCTCTCTTAAATCATAAATCGCATCAGCGCGTATGCTCCAGAATTTGTCATTAATAGCAGACACAATAATCTCTACAGCCAAAGAATCTTTTGGGCTCTTAGCAAGTTCTGTCAATGCCTCGCTACGATCTAAATAAAGAGGAGCATTCTTGTATTGAAACGCCCATTCTTTAATTGATTTTTGTTCAGACTTGGTGCACAACAGCATTTTTTCAGCATCCACATTTACTAGATCGGGTGCTGTGTTTGCATCAAATTCAAATGTTTCATCTACTTTAGTTAAGATAATTTTGTGACGATTCTTTTTGCCATTGGCATAGATATCAATGGCGATAGGTAATTTATATAATGGAGTTTTGGATAAATCCTGAATTTGCTTGATCTCTACTTTTTCTTTTTTATTAGCGCTGTCGTACTCAGTTTTTATAACTAATTCAGGATGTCCGGAAGATAAAAACCATTGATTAAAAAACCAGTTCAAATCTTCTCCTGTAACCTGTTCGAAGGCTAAACGAAGGTTATGGATTTCCACAGAATTAAATTTATTTGATTCCAGATACAGTTTTAATGAAGCAAAAAACGCATCATCACCTACATACTTACGTAACATGTGAAATATCTGTCCGCCTTTATTATAGCTATGGGAGTCAAACATATCTTCTTTATCATCATAGTGAAAACGAACTAAATCTACTTTCTTTCGCGACGATTCAGACATATACCCTTTACGCGACTCAGCGCTATTTAAATCCGCTTCGTCCAAACCATACTTGTATTCTCTCCACAAATATTCTGCATAGGTTGCAACAGACTCATTCAATGGCAAATTGCTCCATGATTCACAGGTAAGCAAATCGCCAAACCACTGATGAGACAATTCGTGTGAGATAATGTCTTCATAATTTTTATCCAGCAGTTCTCTGTCTGTACGTTGAACAAATTCCCCATGCAGGGTTGCAGAAGTATTTTCCATTGCTCCCGAAACGTAGTCACGTACTACTATTTGAGAATATTTGTTCCATACATACGGAACACCAAATTTAGTTGAGAAAAATTCGATCATCTCCGGAGTGTTGCCAAATATATCCTTTGCATAAGGTTCATATTCTTTTTCTACATAATAGTTTACCTCTTTATCACGCCATTTATCTTTAACAATTGCAAAATCTCCCACCGCCAGCATTGCTAAGTAAGGTGCATGAGGTAAATCCATTTGCCAACAGTCGGTACGTGTAGTATCACCGTTATCAGTTGAGAAAATTAGTTCTCCATTGGAAAGTGAAACAAATTTTTTATCAACAGTCATACATATTTCCTGAGTCATCCGCTCATTCGGACTATCGATTGTTGGAAACCAAACCGAACTCGACTGGGTTTCGCCCTGAGTCCATATTTGTTGTGGTTTGTTTTTTTCTTTACCATCAGGATTAATAAAATACAAGCCTTTATCACTTGTTATTGCAGCGCTGCCACCAACTTTCTTTAATTCGTTAGGTTTTGAGATATAATCAATAAAAACGGTGTATTCTTCGGTGTTTTTATATTCTTTATCCAATTTAATGGTAATAATGTCATTCTCATAGGTGTATTCCAGAGGTATTTTAATTATTGATGTGGATTTAAACGGTTCATAGATTTTCCCATCAGAGGGCGATTTTGCAGGCATTGTTAGGGTTTCGTTTTTTATTAGCGATACTTCTTTAATCTCCATTCCTCTCGCATCCAGCTGCAATGTGGAGGTTGGGTAGAAGTAAGGTTTTATTGTAATTGTTGCTTTACCAAACAAATACTGTTTTCCCCAATCAAAACGTACGTCTAATTTTGTATGAATAATATCATTAATGCGGGTTGCTGAAGCTCGGTACAGAATCTCTTCTGGCGTTTTAGAGGCTGTTTCAATGGTATCCAGATTAATAACCGGATATTTGTTTTGAGCATTTTCCGATTTTTTAAAAACTTTACAGGAACTAAATGCAAGAGCGAAGGCAATTACAAGAAAATATATTTTTGGGATCATCTTATTTTTATTATGCTGCCAAAGGTTGTGAAAATATTGATGATTTCAAATTTTTGTTTAAGATTCAAGATTTGAATTGATTTGGTTCAAAGATATGAGGTGATTGAAAGTGTGAAGGCGTTTATTAGTAACCTTATGGAAATGTCATTTGGAGCCGACTATATCATGAGCTAAAGTGTTTAAATGGGTTGTTTTAGGTGCATTTCAAATGGAACCCAAATGTAAGTGGCGGAATCGGCGATAGTTAACGGAAAGTTGTAGAATAAAAAAGGCAAGAATTCATTCATTTTAGTTAAATGTATTCTCTGCAATTTGCCCCTATCTGTAGGTAATGGAAAGCCCTTGTTGTTTAACAATTTTTAACAGCAAAAAAACAGATTTTAAATAGGACTTTATTTATTTTTGTGACGTAGTTTTATTCAATTAATTACAACAAATCAATTACAACAATGACTGACATAAAAGAATTAAATGAGCGCATTCAACAGGAAAGTGCCTTTGTTGACCTGTTAACCATGGAAATGGACAAAGTGATTGTGGGTCAAAAATACATGGTTGAACGTCTGTTAATCGGTTTATTGTCCAATGGACATATTTTACTGGAAGGGGTTCCGGGATTAGCAAAAACATTAGCAATTAAATCATTGGCATCTACCATTCACGGCAAATTCAGCCGTATTCAGTTTACACCTGATTTATTGCCTGCCGACTTAATTGGTACGATGATCTATAATCAGAAAAAAGAAGAATTTAGTGTGAAGCAAGGTCCCATTTTCGCAAACTTTATTTTGGCCGATGAGATTAATCGTGCACCGGCAAAAGTACAAAGCGCCTTGCTGGAGGCAATGCAGGAAAAACAAGTTACTATTGGTGATCAAACATTTAAATTACCCAATCCTTTTTTGGTACTTGCTACTCAAAACCCTATTGAGCAGGAAGGTACCTATCCTTTGCCTGAAGCACAAGTTGACCGTTTTATGTTAAAAGTAGTTGTTGGTTATCCTAATAAAGAGGATGAACGCAAAATTATCCGTCAGAATTTGGCGAGTGAATATCCGACAGCTAATTCAATTTTGAATCAGGAGGATATTCTGAAAGCACGTCAGGTGGTTAAAGATGTATATATGGATGAAAAAATTGAAAAATATATTATAGATATTGTTTTTTCAACACGTTATCCTGCTGAATATAAACTTAACAAATTTGCAGGATTGATCAACTATGGCGGTTCACCTCGCGCAAGTATAAATTTGGCAATGGCCTCTAAAGCCTATGCATTTATCAAACGCAGGGGATACGTTATCCCGGAAGATGTTCGTGCAATTTGTAATGATGTATTGCGTCACCGTATTGGACTAACATACGAGGCAGAAGCAGAAAATATTACTACCGAAATGATTATCAATGAAATTTTAAATACTGTTGAAGTACCTTAGGTTACTAATAGCGAACAAAAACCGAATTTACTAACCCTTCATCTGAAAACACAGTTAACTCAGATTCGTAAATAAGTAATGATTCGATATTAGTAACCGTTTTTTATAGAAAACCAATGGAAACATCAGAGCTTTTAAAAAAAGTAAGGAAAGTTGAAATTAAAACGCGTGGTCTCTCCAACCAATTGTTTTCAGGAGAATATCATACCGCTTTTAAGGGGAAAGGTATGACATTTAGCGAAGTTCGCGAATATCAGGCCGGTGATGACATTCGTTCGATAGATTGGAATGTTACAGCACGTTTCAATAATACTTATGTAAAGGTTTTTGAAGAGGAACGTGAAATGACTGTTATGCTCCTCGTAGATGTGAGTGCATCCGGTGAATTTGGAACACAAAAACAATTAAAACAGGACTTAATTACAGAGTTGTGCGCAGTACTTGCTTTTTCCGCAATTCAAAATAATGATAAAATTGGTGTCATATTTTTTACAGATAAAATAGAAAAATTTATTCCACCCAAAAAAGGGAAATCGCATATTTTAAGAATCATTCGCGATTTAATTGAATTTAAACCCGAACATAAAAAAACAGATGTTCAACTGGCATTAAAATATTTAACAAATGTTATAAAAAAGCGCAGTATTGCCTTTGTGATTTCTGATTTTATGGCTGATATTAATTTTACAGATGCTATAAAAATTGCCAATAAAAAACACGATTTGGTTGCACTTCGTATCTATGATATACGGGAACAGGAACTTCCGGATATTGGGTTGGTAAAGTTTATGGATGCCGAAACAGGCCAGTTGCAATGGGTTAACACTTCTGATAAAAAAGTTCGTAATCATTTTTATGCCTCTGCAAAAAAGCAAGAGGCATCATTAAAAGAAATATTCAATAAAAGCGGGGTTGATTCGGCTGACATAAATACGGCAGAATCTTATATAAAACCATTGATGAATTTATTTAAAAGGAGATAAGGTTACGAATAACTAATCCTTACAAATTTACGAATTGGTGGTGTCTGTTAAAGAAAAATTAAATAGCGAAATAGTACAAAATTTTGAATCTCTGCGCTTTCGCGAGAAAATTAAATGAGAATAAAAAAAATATATACGGTAACATTCACTTCTGCAATTGCAATTGTAGTGCTGATTTTATTCTCATACTCTGCTAAAGCTCAGGAAATAAAGGCTTCGGCAAAACTTGATAATAATAGTATCCGGATAGGGGAGCAGGTAAAATTGCAATTGAGCATTCAGTATCGGGTTGATGCCGGTAAACAAATGAAAATTCAATGGCCCGAAATTGCTGATACAATCAGAAAAGAAGTTGAGGTGGTTGGTCAATCAAAAATTGACACGCTTATTCCTGATAAAAATAATCCGTTTCAATTCCAACAAACAAAAACACTTTACCTTACTTCTTTTGATTCGGGCTATTGGGCGATCCCACCATTCATATTTAGGATTAATGAAGATTCAACTGTTTTTTCTACCGATCCTTTACTTTTGACAGTAGGCACCGTAACTGTTGACACAACCCTTGCCATCAAAGATGTTAAACCTCCTTACGATGAAAATTACAGCTTATTGGATTGGCTGAAAGACAATATGTATGTAGTTTACATATCATTGGTAGCAATACTTGTAACTCTTATTGTTATTTATTTAATAAGATATTTCAAAAAAATAAAACCTGTAAAAATTGTTGTTGAAGCACCTAAAATTCCTGCTCACATCATTGCATTTGAAAAATTAGAACAACTGAAAAATGAAAAGCTTTGGCAAGAAGGGAAGTTAAAATTATATCACATAAAGCTTACTGAAATAGTGCGTGAATACATCGAAAATCGTTTTAGAATTCAAGCCTTGGAGCAAACAACAGATGAAATTTTATACGGATTCCGAAATGTTGCCATTGATGAGGAAAGTAGAATAAAATTGAAGAAACTATTGTTTTTAGCGGATTTGGTGAAGTTTGCCAAGGAACAACCCTTGCCTAATGAAAACGAATTGAGTTTAAGCGATGCTTATGATTTTATAAATGGAACAAAGAAGGAAGAAAGCCTCACCTCTTTATCTCCTCCCCAAAAGGGAGGAGGTGGCATGTGAGAGGGAGGCTTAAAAATATATTATGATAATTTTAAAAAACACTAATCAATAAAATATAGATTTCGTCACCTCCCCTTCGGGGAGGACGGGAGGGGCTACTATTATGTTTGACTTTTTTAACGATATTACTTTTGCGAACAAAGGATTACTTTGGTTATTACTGGTTATCCCGGTAATTGTGGCTTGGTATATTTGGAAAAACAAATCCTATAATGCAGAGTTAAAAATATCATCCATAAAAAAATTTGAGGGAATAAAAACATCATCGAAACAACTTTTTCGCCATAGCTTAATAGTGTTACGTATCATTTCAATAGCCTTGTTGATAATTGTATTGGCTCGTCCTCAGTCGCGATCAAGTTGGAAGGATGTGAAAACAGAAGGAATTGACATTGTTATGGCTTTAGATATTTCAGGCAGTATGTTGGCAAAAGATTTTAAACCTAACCGTTTGGATGCTGCTAAAGAGGTTGCGATAGACTTTATCGATAGCCGACCCAACGACCGCATTGGACTTGTGATTTTTAGCGGTGAAAGTTTTACCCAATGTCCGTTAACCACTGATCACGCAGTAATAAAAAATTTATTTTCAGGCATCCATACTGGTATGGTGAAAGATGGTACAGCTATCGGCAACGGTTTAGCAACTGCCGTTTCGAGGGTGAAAGACAGCAATGCGAAAAGTAAGGTGATAATTTTATTAACTGATGGTGTAAATAATCAAGGTTCTGTAGCTCCGTTAACAGCCGCTGAAATTGCTAAGGCATTTGCTGTTCGCGTTTACACAATAGGGGTTGGTACAATCGGGAAAGCTCTTGCCCCGGTGGCTATGTATCCTGACGGGAGTTATCAATATGGTTATGTTGATGTTAATATTGATGAAAAAACATTAGGGGAGATTGCTGTTATGACCGGCGGGAAATATTTCAGGGCAACCGATAATGATAAACTAAAAGATATTTATAAAGAAATTGACCGCCTTGAAAAAACTATTTTTGAAGAGAAAAATTTTACAAATAAAGCGGAACATTTTTTACCATTTGCAATTTTTGCAGCATTGTTATTATTAATTGAATTTTTATTAAAAAATATAGTGTTTAAAAGTGTACCGTGAAGCCAATTCTACAATTTGGCAATTTTGCAGTTGGCAATTAAACAATTTAACAAGTATAGATTCGTAATTCGTTTAAATTCGTAATTCGTAAGACAGTGTTTCAATTAGAGAATATATATTTTTTATATGCCTTAGGCATAGTTCCTGTGTTCATCATCATTTTTTTGCTGGTGAACCGGTGGAGAAAAAAAGCACTGACTACCTATGGCGACATTTCAATTATTAAACAATTGATGCCGGACGTTTCTAAATCAAAACGCGTTTGGAAATTTATTTTATTTACAATTGCCTTTGCATTACTGATAATTGGAATTGTGAACCCACAGGTGGGAACAAAATTAGAAGAGGTAAAACGCAAGGGTGCTGATTTAATGATTTGTTTGGATGTTTCAAACAGTATGAAAGCGGAAGATCTTCGTCCAAATCGTTTAGAAAAGGCAAAACAAGCGATTTCTAAATTGCTGAATAAATTAGAAGGAGATAGAATCGGAATAATTGTATTTGGGGGCGAAGCCTACGTGCAGTTACCTATTACAACAGATTATGCAGCGGCCAAATTGTTTTTGGAAAGCATCAATACTGATATGATTCCAACACAAGGTACTGCAATAGGTACAGCTATTGATCTGGCCATGGAATCTTTTGGAAAGGATGAGGGGAAAAATAAAGCAATCGTGATCATTACTGATGGTGAAAACCATGAAGATGATGCTTTAAAGGCAGCTGAAGCTGCTGCGGAAAAAGGAATTGCGATTCATACGATTGGTATGGGATCAGCGGAAGGTTCACCGATACCTGTTTATAAAAACAACGTTCGGGAGAGTTTCAGGAAAGATAATGAAGGGAATACAGTAGTAACTAAATTAAACGAGCAGATATTACAGGAAATTGCCGCAGCAGGAAATGGAATTTATGTTCGCGCTTCTAATTCAGATGCCGGTTTAAATAATGTGCTCAGTGCAATTGGAAGATTAGAAAAAAAACAATTCGACAGTAAAATGTACAGCGATTACGAAGATAGGTTTCAATGGTTTATTGCAGCCGCTTTGGTACTGTTTTTAATAGAATTATTTTTGACAGAACGCATAAGTAAAATCTATCAGCGATTGAATTTGTTTAATGACAAAAAAGAATAAATCAATTACATAATGCCTTTAATAGAAAAACATAACATATATAAAACTAAACACGTAGTGAGTTTTTTCATGACGGTGTTTCTATTATTTGTTTTTTCACTCTCAGTTTTTTCACAACAAGAGAAAAAATTTATTGTGGAGGGGAATAAACAATATAAAAACAAGAAATATGCCGCAGCAGAAAAAAATTATTCTATTGGACTAAATAAAAACAAGGATTCTTACAAAGCTTCATTTAACCTGGGGAATGCCTATTATAAACAGGGGAAATATGAAGAGGCAGCAGAGCAATTTCAAATGCTGACCCACCGACCTTCTTCAAAAGATACGCTGTCGAAGGCTTACCATAATTTAGGTAATTCTTTATTAAAATCTAAAAAATATCAGGAAGGGGTTGATGCATATAAGAACGCTCTTAAAAATAATCCCAATGATGAAGAAACACGTTACAATTTAGCGTATGCACAGCAGATGTTAAGACAACAGCAGCAGCAGAAACAGGATAAAGACAAGAAAGATAAGGACAAGAAGGATAACAAGGATAATAAAGACAACAAGGATAACAAAGACAACAAGGACAACAAAGATAAAAAAGACAAAGACAAAAAAGATCAGGACAAAAAAGACAACAAAGACAAGAAAAATAAGGAAGAAGAAAAGCCTCAACAAAACCAGATTTCTAAAGAGGATGCAAAAAGATTGTTGGATGCTTTACAAAATGATGAAAAAAATCTTCAGGATAAAATGAAGAAAGAGAAAATGAAGGGCATGAAAGTTAAAATAGAGAAGGATTGGTAGAATTAACAAGTTAAGATTCAGGAATTAGGAGTTAAAAGTTTAAAATTAGGAATGAAAAAAATAATTTGCATATTAGTTTTTATTATTTCATTGGCAAATATTTCATTTGCACAAAAGTTGACTGCCCAAGCCAGTAAAACTAGAGTTGCAGTAGGTGAGCAATTTCAAATTTCGTTTTCACTGAATAGCAGTGGTAGTAATTTTACGGCACCGCCGTTAAACGACTTTAACGTGTATTCCGGTCCGAATCAGTCTACCAGTATGTCATACGTAAACGGAGCGATGAGTCAATCCATTACTTTATCATACATCATTGCAGCAAAAAAAGAGGGGAAAATAAATATAGGTTCGGCAAGTGTAAATGTAAATGGGGCAATTATCCAATCAAATGCGTTTACAATTGAGGTTGTTAAAGGTAATACTAATGCCGGAGCCAGTGCTCAAAACCAGGGGAATAGCAATCAGGCGGCACAAAATCCATCCTCCCCGACCTCGGATAATTTAAGTGATAATTTGTTCATTAAAACAACCGTTAGTAAAACAAAGGCATATTTGGGAGAACAAATAACCGTTACACATAAAATTTATACCCGTTATCAATTACGGGGATTTCAGGATATTAAATTCCCGGATTATACAGGATTTTGGTCGCAAGATGTACCGAATAATCCGCAAATTCAAGTTACGAATGAAAATATTAATGGCGTAACTTATCAGGTTGGAGAATTGAAACGGACTTATTTATTTGCCCAACGTAGTGGAAAATTAGAAATTGAACCAATGAGTGTGGAATGTATTGTAAGAAAACAATCAAATAAAAGACCACGTGATATTTTTGAACAATTTTTTGGAGGCGGATTTGAAGATGCGACCTATTCGGTAAAAAGCAAACCTGTTGCACTTGATATTTCTCAATTGCCAGAAGCGAATAAACCGGTCGATTTTTCTGGTGCCGTTGGAAATTATTCTTTTAAATCTCAAATCAGCAAGGATAAGGTAAACGCAAACGATGCAATTAATTTAACAATTACATTAACTGGCAAAGGCAACATCAAATTGGTTGATCCTATAAAAATTAATTTCCCGGAGGATTTTGAAACCTTTGATCCTAAAATCAAGGAAAATATTACATCGGGAGCCACTGGTGTAAGCGGCAGCAAAACATTCGATTACCTTATCATTCCACGGCACGAGGGTAATTACAAAATAGATCAAATCAATTTTAGTTATTTCGATCCTGAAAAAAAACAATATGTTACTCTTTCTTCACCTGAATTTAATATTGAGGTTGGTAAAGGAAATGAAAAAGATGTTACCGCAAGTGTGTTTAACCCAAGAAGCAAAGAAGACGTAAAAGTTTTAGGGAATGATATTAGATATATTAAAACAAACAATATTAAGCTAAAGCCAAAAGGAGAATATTTTTTTGGTTCCTTCCTCTTTTATATAAGCCTGATAAGTCCATTTTTTGCATTTATAGGATTTATTTTTATCCAAAGAAAAAACATAGAACTAAACAAAGATATAGTAGCTGTGAAAAGCCGGAAAGCTACTAAAATGGCTAAGAAGCGTTTGTCACTGGCGGAACAATTTTTAAAGTCGGGTAATAAAGAACAGTTTTATGTAGAGATATTTAAGGCTTTGTATGGATACATCAGCGATAAATTAAACATACTTGTTGCTGATTTAAACAAAGAGCATATTGCCGGAACACTTATTGCCAAAGGTGTGAGCGAAACTACAATACAACAATTGATGACCACTCTCGATAATTGCGAATACGCGCATTATGCTCCAAGTGCGGTTTCAGGAGATCTGAATAACATCTATAATAATACCGTTGAACTTATTACCAAAATTGAACATGAAATTAAATAAAATAGATCCTAAATTATTTTTTTTGCTTCTGTTTGCTTTTTTATTTTCGTTTGCAAAAGCAAGTGAAAATAATTATTTAATTGACAGCGCCAATATAGCCTACTCAAAAGGAGATTATATTAAAGCCACCAAACTTTACGAAAATATATTAATTGAAGGGAAAGAAGCTTCTGAAATTTATTTTAATCTGGGCAATGCTTATTATAAATCAAACAATATCGCATTTGCTATTTTGAATTATGAACGCGCATTAAAGTTAACGCCGGATAATGACGATTATATTTTTAATTTGAAGATGGCCAATCAAAAAATAGAAGACAAAATTGATGTAGCACCACAATTGTTTTTGGTACAATGGAAAAACGGAATTGTAAATTTAATGACTGAAAAAGGATGGTCTGAACTATGCATTTTACTTATAATAATCGCCTTGTTTTTATTTGCAATATTTATTACTTCACAAAAAAAGAGTTTAAAAAAAGCAGGTTTTTTTGGTGGAATAACATTGGGTATAATAGGTATTGCCACTTTTTTTGTCGCTCAGCATAAATATGATAGTACGCTAAACAGTTGTGAGGCAATCATCACTTCAGCGGCAACAACTGTTATCGGATCTCCCAACGAAAAGGGCACTAAACTGTTTATTTTGCATGAAGGCACGAAAGTGTCGATTTCACAGGAAGATGTCAGCTGGGTGGAGATAAAAATTGCAAATGGAAATACTGGTTGGATAAAAAAATCTGAAATGCAAAAAATCTAATTTGAAAATGTGCAAATTTGAAAATGTGCAAATTAATTTTCAAATGGTTTAATTAAAAAATTTTCAAATTAATTTTTGAGATGCAACGTATAGCACTTTTATCTGATACGCATAATTATTTAGATCCTAAAATTTTTAAATATTTCGAAACATGTCACCAGATCTGGCATGCGGGTGATATCGGAACTATTTCAATTACCGATGAACTGTCCAAAATTAAACCCGTCGTAGCTGTTTACGGAAATATTGATGGGCAGGATCTACGCAAGGTTTATCCCCAAAATCAGCGGTTTATGTGTGAAGGTGTAACTGTTTTCATGACACACATTGGTGGATATCCAAATCATTATTCACCTGGCGTGCTGGCTGAAATTAAAAAAAATCCTCCCCAATTATTTATCAGCGGTCATTCACACATTTTAAAAGTTATGTTTGATGAAAGATATAAATTATTACATATTAATCCCGGTTCAGCTGGCATTCAGGGTTTTCATAAAGTGAAAACGATAGTCAGATTTACGATTGATGGTAATCAAATTAAAGATCTGGAAGTAATTGAGTTGGGGCCAAAATAAAAATGTTTTTCAAATTCAGGCTCTCTCACTTTCCCGGCTACGACCGAAATAGCCTCTCGCGCTGCAATTTCGAGTAGAGTAATTTTTGATTTAACAAAACCAAATAATTCATTTACCTTTATATCGTAAAACATTTAAAAAGTTATTTTTAAAAATTATGACAGAAAATATAGAACATGTACATTGCCTTATTATAGGTAGCGGTCCGGCTGGATATACAGCAGCAATTTACGCAGCAAGAGCTGATATGAAACCAGTTATGTATCAAGGTTTACAACCGGGAGGACAATTAACTATTACTACTGAAGTAGAAAATTTCCCGGGTTATCCCAAAGGTACTATGGGACCTGAAATGATGGAAGATTTTAGAGTTCAGGCATTACGTTTTGGCACCGATATCAGATGGGGATTAGTTACATCTGTTGATTTTACAGGTCCGGTTCATAAAGTTGTGGTAGATGAAAAAACAACCATTACCGCTGATGCTGTTATTATTGCAACAGGAGCTTCTGCAAAATGGCTGGGTTTGGAATCAGAACAACGCTTAAATGGTTTTGGGGTTTCGGCATGCGCTGTGTGCGACGGATTCTTTTTTAAAGGACAAGATGTGGTTATTGTTGGTGCCGGTGATACCGCAGCTGAAGAAGCTACTTACCTGGCAAAACTTTGCCGGAAAGTTTATATGGTGGTGCGTAAAAGCGAAATGCGTGCTTCAAAAACAATGCAGTCACGTGTATTAAACACCGCAAATATTGAAGTGCTTTTTAATTCAAAAACAAAAGAAATTGTAGGCGAAAACAGTGTTGAAAGCGCTGTAATTATAAATAACGATGGAGTGGAACGGGTTTTGAATGTTACTGGCTTCTTTGTTGCCATTGGCCATAAACCCAATACAGATATTTTTAAAGGTTGGTTAACAATGGATGAAACCGGTTATATCCAAACTATACCGGGAACAAGCAAAACGAATATACCAGGCATATTTGCAACAGGCGACGCACAGGACAAAACATACAGACAAGCTGTAACAGCTGCCGGAAGTGGATGTATGGGAGCATTAGACGCCGAACGGTATCTTGTTGAAAAAGAATTCAGTAATTCCACATTAAAGTTGCAGGCCTAAAAAATCAACACGTGGTTTTATTGGTTTATTATCAGCTTTTTTTATCTTTACAGAAAATTAATGAATCAAAGCTAATTTAAAAATGAAAAAAATAATTCTACTTTTTGTTATTATTGTTTTTACCAAATCAGCGTTTTCACAAGGTTTTGGCCAGGCATCACAACCTGCCAAATACAAGGCAGCAAAAGTTGTGGATCCTGTATATGGGATTAGAATGTATGAAAAATTAAATCCTAAAACAGGGGGTGATTCGGTTCGTAATGATAGAAAGGGCTATGCCTGCCAGGAATGGGTTCAGGATGTTTATGAAAGTGGTAAGGTGCTTCATAAAGGGTATTACGAAGACGGACAACTTAAAATATATAAGAATTTTTTCGAGAATGGTAATGTGGAACGCTCCTTTAAAACAGTAGATTTTAAACGCAGCAATATGCAGATATTTTATCCTTCCGGAAAACTTAAATCTGAAATTACTTACAATGAAGGCAATCCGCAAATATGGACAGACTATTATCCAAACGGACAAATTGAATATACAGAGGAAAATACCAAAAACATGGAGTTTTTAGTGAATCGTAAATCATACGCCGAAGACGGTAAACCTCAAGAGATATTTGAAGTTACCGATGCCAAGAAAAAGAGATATTCAAAAAAAGAGTATTATGAAAATGGTAAAATAAAGGCAGAAGGGCCTATGAAATTTAACGCAATAACTATTGATTATCAAAGAGATGGTGTTTGGATGATTTATGATGAAGGCGGAAATGTAACTAAAGAAAAATGGATTAAAGGCGAATTAGTAAAAGATTAATTAAAATTGCTAATTTTTTAAAACGTAATAAAACTTAAAAAGGCTTCCTGATTTTATCAGGAAGCCTTTTTATTAAAGGTAAATTTTATACAATTATGCTTTTCTAACATTCACTGCATTTAAACCTTTTTTACCTTCTTGAATTTCAAAGCTAACTTTGTCTCCATCGCGAATTTGATCAACTAAACCCGTTACGTGAACAAATAGTTCCTGACTGGTACCGTCTACTGTAATAAATCCAAAACCTTTTGCTGAATTAAAAAACTTTACTGTTCCTGTTTTCATTAAATTAAAAATTAAAATTAATACTCCTGCAAAAATATAAATTTATAGTTTAGAAAACAAAAATAATTGAATTTTTATTTTCACTAATGCTAAATTTACTCCCATGAATGATATAAAAATGACTATGAATTCATGAATGTCTGAAACAGCGATTGAAGTGGAGGTAACCAAAAACACCCATTATTCCATCTTCATATCTTTCACATTCAATTGTAGGGAAATATTTCCATTAAATTCATTTTCCTCAATTGCATAACAGGCACTAAATGTCTTTTTCCGAAGTATCTCGTCAAAATGTTGTGCTTGTGAAAAAGCGATAGATGAAAAACTATCTTTAGGGTTTTGCGCCGCTTCAATATCCATTTTTAAATGATTGTTTCCGACAATGCGAACATGCCCTTTATCCACCAAACCTTTTGTAATAAATACAGGCGACATATTTTCGGGACCAAATGGTTCAAATTGTTTTAATATTCGAAAAAATTTGGGTGTAATCTCATTCAATTCCAATTCAGCGTCAATTTCAATTTCAGGAATAAGCATGTGCTGTTCGATTGTTGCACTTACAACTTCTTCAAAACGTTGCTGGAATGCGGTAATGTTTTCTAATTTCAATGTTAATCCTGCCGCGTATTTATGTCCGCCAAATTGTTCAAGCAAATCAGAGCAGGCTTCAATAGCATTATATACGTCAAAATCTTTTACTGACCGTGCCGAACCTGTTGCTTTTCCATTCGATTCGGTAAGCACAATTGTAGGACGGTAATATTTCTCTATTAGTCGCGATGCTACAATGCCAATTACCCCTTTATGCCAATCGGAATGAAATAAAACAGTTGATTTCCGTTCAATTAATTCCACACTGTTATCAATCATACTTATTGCTTGCTGTGTAATCGTTAAGTCAATTGCTCTTCGTTCGATATTGGTGGTGTTAATATTTATTCCGGATGTTTTTGCATGTTCATCATTTTCTGAAACAAGCAATGCTACAGCATTTCGGCCTGTTTGAATTCTTCCGGCAGCATTAATGCGGGGACCAATAGTAAAGACCAATTCATTAATTGTTATTTTCTTTTTGATGTTTGCCAAATCTAAAATTGCCTTTATACCATTGCGTGGCTTTTTATTGATTTGTTCCAACCCAAAATAACAAAGTGTACGATTTTCACCGGTTATGGGTACCATATCCGAAGCAATGGAAATGGCAGTTAAGTCAAGGTATTCGTAAAGTTCATCAAAAGAAATATTGTTTTTTTGAGCCAGTGCCTGCACGAGTTTAAACCCGATGCCACATCCGCAAAGCTCATCAAAAGGGTAGGTGCAATCGGCTCTTTTGGGGTCTAAAACGGCAACAGCCTTTGGTAAGGTATCACCCGGTCGATGATGGTCGCAAATAATAAAATCGATATTCCGTTCATTTGCATAAGCTACTTTATCATTGGCTTTGATGCCACAATCAAGTGCAATAATGAGGGTGAAATTATTTTCTTTCGCATAATCAATTCCCTGAAAAGAAATTCCATAACCTTCGGTATAACGATCAGGGATGTAATAATCAACGAATATATGCTCTTCATCAATATTGCCTTTTTTCTCACTTGGAAAAATATAGGGTAGCTTTTTTAAAAATGAATATACTAATGAAACCGCTGTTGTCCCATCCACATCGTAATCACCATATATTAATACTTTTTCTTTATATCGGATAGCTCTCTCCAACCGGATGATTGCTTTATCCATATCCTTCATTAAAAAAGGGTCATGCAAATCACTCAGGGAAGGACGGAAAAATTTTTTAGCTTCATCGTAATTTGTTATGCCTCTCTGTGCAAGCATATTTGCCAACACACTATCGATGCCTAATTCTACTGCTAACTTGTTAACAATTATTTTATCACCACCTGATTTTATACTCCACCGTTTTTCCATAAAAATTTATTTACGACTGTAAATTTACAGCAATTAGCTTATGATTAAGTCAATGTTGATAATTAGTAAAAGTCCCTTTCACAGGGATATTCCGACCACAGGGAATTATGAGGATCAGAAAATAGCTGTTTCATCTTTTTGCACAATACTATTATTGAGCAGGTAGTTTTTCTATTTTCTCCAAAAGATAAGTAATGCCAGCATAGTTTTTAGGTTTAGCGCCTATTCGTTTAGCCGCATCCAGCGCCTTAAGTGCGATTGATTTTGCTTCCTTTTTCTTATTCAACTTGTACAATACATTTGCATAAGTCTCATAAACCAACCAACTGGGTTCTTTATCTGCCGAGGCCTTCATCATTTGTTCCGCTTTTTGCAGAGCGGTCATATCTTCTATATTTTCATAAATTACTTTTGCCACTCTTTCATTTTCTTCAGAAGAAAGAATATATTTATCTCCGGATTCCATCACTAATCGCATATAATCCAGCCATTTTAGATTCGCCTCAGCGGAATTCAAATTAAGCCAAAATAAAGCAGGCTCTGCTTCCTGAGTATTTAGTTTTTTTATTTCGTTAATATATGCTATTTCATTTACTTCAGAAGAAGGTTTATTGCCCCCAAAAAGATTCCCGCCACTTATAAGAACATCTTTAATTTTAGAATTAACGGAATCTTCACTATATAATTTTTTAAAGACTGCCGCATTTTTTAATAAATAAGAAAACTCTCTGCTTCTATAATCATGAGTAAAATCTCTTATGGCCGTCCAATTTGCTCTGCTGCTAAGCATTTCTTCTGTTTGTAAAGCAAAGTATTCTTTTAGCAAAGTATCCCTCTTGGCAATTGACTCTAATTCACTACCGAGTGAAAAATTCAAAGTAATAGGCATACAATTTACCCTGTCCAGAATACGTAGATAATTTATTAAAAACTCCGGATTCGATTTGTTTTTCGAATATTCTTCTTCGTAATACAATAGTCGTTGCTTAGGGTTAGAGGCTGTTGCAGCAAGTTTCAAAAATTCTTCCTGGCTCATTGCACCTGTGCTTCTATGAACTATTTTCCCATCTCCATCCATAAATAAATAATTTGGGAAACAGTTTATCTGATAGGCTTCAGAGACTAAAGAGCCTTGGGTACCATTATAATCGTATGAAGCATTAATAAAATTTGGATTATAATAATTGGCTACACCAGGATCTGTAAAAACCTCCTTTTCCATTTTTTTACATGGCATACAACTTACAGAATAAACATTAATAAAAATTAATTTATTCTCCTTTTTAGCCTTTGCCTTAATTTCATCAAAGGATAAGTTTTCGAAATGTATCTCTTCCTTTTTTACCGCCATGTATGATGAAGAAAGCTCTTTTGTTTGGGCAGCACAATAAGAGCTTATTATCATAATATATAAAACAAATCTTTTTTTACTCATTGATTTGATCCCTTAAGATAGGGTCAATCGGAAAAGTTGGGGGTCAAGTGATAAAAATATAACTTAGCGGAGTA
>JAVHPR010000138.1:0-4619 GCA_036170695.1 Bacteroidia bacterium | reverse complement strand
ATTTGTAACAGTATTATTAACCAAATAGTGTAAACTTTTTTCAGGACGAGACAAATTGTAGTTGATTTTTCAAATACTATTCGTATATTTGCGAACTGTAAGACAAACAAAATGCCGACAACAAAAGAAAAGTTTACTAAAAATCAGGAACTCATTGCAAAGTTTGCAAATGCTTTGGGTAATCCTGTTCGTGTTTCAATATTGCAATTATTATCCAAGAAAAGTTGCTGTTATCATGGCGACATGGCTGAGGAACTTCCCATTGCCAAAAGCACTTTATCGCAACATTTAAAGGTTCTGTTAGATGCAGGATTAATACAGGGTGAAATAACCCCACCTAAAACAAAGTATTGCATCAATCGTGAGAGCTGGAATTTAGCCAAGGGTTTGATGATGGGTTTTTTTGATTAAAAAAATTTGACAACACTGTTCGTATTTAAACGAACTATTCGTATATTTGCGAACTAAATTAAAACAACAAACAATAAAATGAAACAGATAAAAGTATTAGGTCCTGGTTGCCCAAAGTGCAAAACCACCTACAACAATGTATTGGAAGCCCTCAAACAATTGGGCATTGAAGCACAGGTTACGAAAGTGGAAGACATTGAGGAAATGATGAAATACAATGTGCTTACCACTCCTGTATTGCTGATTGATGAAGTGATTAAAGTAAAAGGCAGAGTTGCCGACACCAATGAGATAAAACAATTATTAACCGCTTAAATAAATATCGAAATGGAAAATCAAACTTTAGTAAAAGAGATTTGCCCAACCACAACACAGGGCAGAGTAAAAGAAGGAGCATTGTTAGTTGATGTTCGTGAAAGAGATGAAGTGGCTGCATTGGCTTACGATGTGCCAAACATCATCAACATTCCATTAAGCGAATTTGAAGAACGCTTCAATGAAGTTCCGAAAGTCAAAGAAGTAATAATGGTTTGCAAAGGCGGTGGCAGAAGTTTAAGAGCCGCAGGATTTTTAATAAATCATGGTTACACCAATGTGGTGAACATGGAAAAGGGAATTATCCGCTGGGTGCAAAAAGGGTTTCCAACCAAAGGAGATACATCAAGTGTAATTTCAAATACTGCATCAAGTGATTGTTGCACACCATCAGCAGAAAAGCAAAAAGTAAACTTAAACGACTTGGGAAATAGTTGCGATTGCAGCCAACCCGGCTGTTGCTAAACCTTTTCTTCAATTATGTTTAACTGGCTACAATACTTTGCCGACTGGCTGATATATTCAGTATTTGGCATTTCGGCACAAACACATTTGGGTGAAGCACTCAATTTTTTTGTGTTTGACACACTGAAATTATTCTTATTACTTTTTGTAATTACCATTGTAATGGGAATAGTCAATTCCTATTTCCCTGTTGACAAAGTCCGAAATTTTTTAAGCCGAAAGAAAATGTATGGCTTGGAATATTTATTCGCTTCTGCATTTGGTGTTATCACTCCGTTTTGTTCTTGTTCCTCTGTTCCATTATTCATCGGCTTTGTAAAAGGTGGAATTCCTTTGGGTATTACTTTTACATATCTAATCACAGCACCCCTTGTAAATGAAGTTGCTATTGCAATTTTTGCAGGGGCATTTGGATTTAAAGTAACCGCCTTGTATGTAGTTACAGGAATTGTTTTGGGAATTATTGGTGGTTTTACATTGGGGAAACTAAAATTAGAAAAATATCTTTCGCCTTGGGTGCAAAACATTATTGACAATGCTCAAACCGAAGATGAATTGCAGGAAGAAAAACTCTCACTTGTTCAACGCTTTCCTTTAATTCTGAAAGAAGCATTAGGGATAATGAAAGGTGTTTCACTATATATTGTTATTGGAATTGGAATTGGTGCAGCCATGCATGGATTTTTGCCGACAGTTTTTTTTGAACACTACATTAACAAAGGACAATGGTATGCAGTGCCTCTTGCAGTAATCATGGGTGTGCCTATGTATAGCAATGCGGCAGGTGTAATTCCTGTTGTGCAGGTTTTAGTTGCCAAAGGTGTTCCGCTTGGAACTGCCATTGCGTTCATGATGGGTGTAATTGGTTTGTCATTGCCCGAAGCCATGCTTTTGAAAAAAGTAATGAACTGGAAAATGATTGCCATTTACTTCGGCACAATCGCATTCTTTATGATTATTTCAGGATACTTATTCAACATCATTTTATAAAAATATGAAATCAAAAATTCTTGTTCTATGCACAGGCAATAGTTGCCGAAGCCAAATTGCAGAAGGTTATTTGCGGCACTTTGCAAAAGACAAAGCCGAAGTTTACAGTGCAGGAGTTGAAACACATGGAGTAAATCCAAGAGCCATTGAAACAATGAAAGAAGATGGCATTGATATTTCAAAACATACTTCCAACAACATTGACGAATACTTCAACATTGATTTTGATTTTGTAATTACCGTTTGCGACAATGCAAAAGAAAGATGTCCTTACTTTCCAACGAAAGCAAAAAAGTTTCATCAAAACTTTCCCGATCCTGCAAAGGCAACAGGAACGGAGGAAGAAATAAAAAACAATTTTCGTGAAGTAAGAGAAATGATAAAAACATACAGCAAAGATTTCATCAATCAAAACATACTGTCAAACAATTAAATCAAAAATAAAATGCAAAAAATAATTTTAACTCTCACAGCAGTTGCAAGCATTTTTATAATGTCGTGCAATTCCAATTCAACACAAAAGAATTTCGTTAGCGAAAAAGAAACGGTAACACCAAAAGAAGCAGCCGAGATTTTAAAAGGCAATACTCTATTGATTGATGTTCGTGAACCTGATGAATTAACGGAGCAATCGTATGATGTTAAGAACAGCATCAACATTCCCTTAGACAGCATTGAAAGTAAACTCAACAGCATTCCAAAAGACAAGCAAGTGATTTTAGCTTGTCAGAAAGGTGGAAGAAGTCAAAAGGCATTTGACCTTTTGAAAGAAAAAGGATTTACAAACATGGCAAATCTTGAAGGCGGAATGAATGCTTGGAGTGAAGCAGGTTTACCAACCAAAACCGGTGATGCTCCGAAAAAATCTTGTTGTGCAAATCCAAATTCAAAAGATTGTAACCCTGATGGAACTTGTAAAAAGACTACAACAACCGAAGACAAACCTTGTTGCAGTGGAAGCGACAAATCAAAATGTGCAACATATAAAAGCAGTTCTATTTCATCAACAAATACAAAAAACCATTTAGAAGTTTATGCTTTTCACGGAACAAGACAATGCGAAACTTGCAAGCACATGAAAGCATACACCAAAGAAACATTGGACAAATATTTTTCGGAGCAATTGAAAAACGGAAGCATTGTGTTTTCAATTATTGATGTGGATGATGCAGCCAATGAAAAACTTGCTGAAAAATTTCAGGCAACAGGAACAGCTTTGATGATTAACAATGTAGTGAATGGAAAAGAAAATATAATTGACTGGAGTGATTTTGCTTTTGACAAAGCAAATGATGAAACTAAATATGTTGCTGAATTGAAAACAAAAATTGACGCACAATTGAAGTAGATGATGGAAACCGTAAAGCAACTTTTTGAAAATGCCAACATGCCAATACTGGCTGCATTGCTTTTGGGCTTGCTTACAGCAATAAGCCCCTGTCCGCTTGCAACAAACATTACAGCAACAGCATACATTTCAAAAACACTTACTGGGAGAAAGAAAGTTTTATTAAGCGGATTGCTTTACACTTTGGGACTTGCATTGTCTTACACGACCATTGCTCTGATAATTATTTTCGGAGCAAGTAAATTTCATGTTGCAAAATTTTTTCAGGGCAGTGGAGAAAAATTTGTCGGACCCGTTATGTTGCTTATTGGTTTGATAATGCTCAATGTTATCAAACTGAATTTTCTTGACAAAACAAATTTCACCGAAAAACTTCAAAACAAATTCAAAGACAAAGGATTGCTTGGCTCATTTCTTTTGGGAACATTGTTCGCAATGGCTTTCTGCCCATACAGCGGAGCAATGTATTTCGGTGTTTTAATTCCAATGAGCATAAAAAGCAGCATTGGTTTTTCATTGCCAATCTTCTATGCACTTGGAGCAGGTTCATTGGTTTTGTTTTTCACTTTTCTGATTGCATTCAGTATGCAAAAAGTAGGGAAGTATTTTAATGCTGTTACCAAAATTGAAAAAGTAATGAGAGTAATTGCAGGACTTTTATTTGTGCTGACAGGTTTGTATTACATTTTGATTTACATGAAAATTATTATCTGATGACAACAACACAAGCATATCTTCAAACATGGACAGAAGCCCGAACACGGTTTTCCAATCTTTTGAAAGATTTAAAAGAAGAAGATTTAAAAAAGAAACTTAAGAATACAAAAAACAGTGGAGGATTTTTAATTCGGCATATCGCTGATGTGGAGTTGCTATTTGCAAAGAATGTTTTTGGAGCATATGAAATAAAGGTTCAGGCAAAGACGGTAATTGCCCAACACGATACAGGTGAGTGGACAAATGTTAATGAACTATTGGTGTATCAAAATTATGCTTTTGAAAACCTTAAAACAATAATTGAAAAGCAAACAGAAGATGGTAGATTCAAGTATCAAATGCAACTTTTTGGTTTATAAAGTTATAAAATAGT
>JAVHPR010000137.1:0-4660 GCA_036170695.1 Bacteroidia bacterium | reverse complement strand
ATAATATTTTGCATAAAGAAATAGTATGTAGCTAAATGTCTATCTCTAAAAAAATAAAATAACTTCCCTGTTATTTATTCTAAGCGAGATTTCAAAAGTTTAAGCAATTATCAATTGTAAATTGAAGGGCAGGCAGTTACATAGATTATTCTTCCATTCGCCCAATTTTATTGAAAGAAATTGTTTTAAATAATTAAAATTCTTATTTTTAGCAAAATTAATAAATACCCATTCTAATGATAACATCAAACCCTATTGCAATTAAGGTTCAAAAAACCGCCAAGTCAAGAATAAATGAAATTGATTTTAATAACCTTTCATTTGGTAAAATGTTCGCAGATCACATGTTTTTTGTCGATTATAAAGACAATAAATGGGGGGAAGCTGAGATAGCGCCTTATGGACCTGTCCTGATGAGTCCTTCAACATCCGCACTGCATTATGGGCAATCTATTTTTGAGGGTATGAAAGCCTATAAAAATGAAAAAGGTGAAGTATCGTTATTCCGTCCTTTGGCGAATCACAAACGAATTAATATTTCTGCCGAACGGATGTGTATGCCTACCATTCCACAGGAATATTTTATGGAAGGACTTCAAAAATTGATAGCATTGGATAAAAACTGGGTGCCTACAGCCGAGGGTTCTTCATTATATATTCGTCCTTTTATTATTGGTACTGATGAGTTTATCGGTGTTAAACCATCCGATACCTATCGTTTTTATATTATCACTTCCCCGGGTGGTGCCTATTATAACCGCCCTGTAAAAGTATTGGTAGAAACCAATTTTATACGTGCTGTAGAAGGTGGTGTAGGTTTTGTTAAAGCATCGGGCAATTATGGTCGCTCCTTATTTCCAACCAAACTGGCACAACAAAGAGGTTACGATCAAATTATATGGACTGATGCCCGTAATCATCGTTATTTAGAAGAATCAGGAACAATGAATTTAATGTTTGTGATTGATGATGTATTAATTACAGCTCCTTTGGGCGATACTATTTTAGCCGGTATCACACGTTCAAGTGTATTAACACTTGCAAGGGATTGGAAAATGAAGGTTCAGGAACGCAAAATAAGCATTGATGAAGTGATTGATTCTCACAAAAGCGGAACTTTACAGGAAGCTTTCGGTACTGGAACTGCCGCTACTATCGCGCATATTTCAGCAATTGGCTTTGAAGGGAAAGATTATGTATTGCCAGAGCTTAATGATCAACTTTTTTCAAACCGCGTTGCAAAAGAATTAGAGGACATCCGTCGTGGCAGAGTTGCAGATACTCATAACTGGATGTACAAAATTGCTTAAGCCCAAAGTATATTATTTGACTTTATTATTTTCAAAAGAATCCGGTATTGAACCGGATTTTTTTTGATTTCTTTTTATATCCAATTATTCCAAAGCTTGTATAGCTTTTGATTTCTACCCGATCGGAATTTTAAAACAGGATCGATGGATTTGCACTATCATAGGAATTAGGTGTATTTCTTTTAAAAAAAATTGTGTTAAATAGAATTGTTTTACTCTGTTTATTTTTCCTGGCATATTATTTGGTTTATTGCACTAATTAATTTATTTTTGAATACATTCACTACTTTAAAACGTACACGCCATGTTAAAAAATAAACTTTTTCTTGGAATCATTTTTATGTCCTCTCTTCTATTTGTTAGCAGTTGCAAAAAAGAAGAAGTAGAGCCCCCGACCAAAGTATTGATGCAAGGAACCTGGGAACTGACTGCCGCTACAAACGGGCAAGGACAAAATATTTTAAATATTGTTGCATTTCCTGTAACTACAATTCAATTGACGGATGACAATGGTATGGTGGGTACACAAGGACCTATGTTTATGTATACTGTTTATGGTGGTAGTCAATGGGTTACAGCCAATGCCCAAATAAAACAGGCCTTCGATTATGCAAATTTCAGATTTAATACCGGGGAGTTTTTTGTTGAAGCTGGCAATCCTAAACGATTTACAGTTGAAGCAAAATTACAGGCTACAGCTCTTGCAGGAGGATTAAATGATCTTCTTACAGTTTTAGGCGTGGGTAATGGCTATTTGCAACAAGTTATTTACCACAAATTTATGAATGTGAAAGTAACTATTCCAAAGGAACAAAATACGAAAGAAAGAAATACGATGATTTGGGAATTCGACAATGAAACTACAGCTGCTTACAATTACAAAGATGGGCAAGGAAATATATTATTTTGGGGTGGATGGCCGGTGAATAACTTTTCAAATGGGAAATATACATTTACCAAACGTGTTGCTGGTCTTAACGATATTGTAACGGCGCATTTATAATATTCATAATTACATTAGTTTTTGCATTATCGCTCTGAAATTTGAATTCACGAAAAATGATTTTGAATTTTATACCTTGATAAAAATATTTCATAGGTAATAGAGTGTTAAAATTGGATACAAAAAAGCCTCTCAATTTAAGAGAGGCTTTTTTAGTTCCTTACCTACGTTTAGTAAAAGAGACTTGCAAGGGAATAATGTCTCGCTTCCTATTCGATTAATATCGCAAATAACTTTACAAATAACCTTTTACACGATAATGAAATAGAAAGAAAATTATTTTTATTTTCTTTAAGGTATTATCTTTTTTCAATCGTCTTTATAAATAACATGGCAACTCAAATTGACTATAATACCGGAAGCATCACAAAAGACGAAGCACTGACCAGTACCATCAAAAAGGAAAGGACACGGCTTTTAACTTTTATCAGCAATCGTACTCCAACTATAGAGGATGCCGAAGATATTCTGCAGGATGTCTTTTACGAATTGATACAAAGTAATGCAATTGAAAACACCGCATCGTGGTTATACCGGGTGGCACGTAATAAAATTACCGATTGGTATCGAAAAATGAAACCCGTCAGACTGAACGATTTAGTGGTAACCCAAACCGAAGATGATGAGGCATTGTTGCTTGCAGATATTATTCCTACGGTGGAAACCTCTGCAGATAAGCAACTCTTATTGAAACTGATTTCTGAAGAGTTGTCTGAAAGATTGGAGGAGTTACCCCAAAACCAAAGAGAAGTGTTTATACTTCATGAACTGGAAGGTAAAAGTCTGAAAGAAATAGCAGTTTTAACCAATACGGGAATTAAAACTGTAATCTCCCGAAAGCATTATGCGGTAATGTATTTACAGGAACATTTGAGAAGCTTGTATCAGGAATTATTAACTAATTAAAAAAATAAAATTATGAAAATTAAATTTATGATCCTTAAAGGATTAAAAGTTATTGCAGGCATCACATTTTTTGTATTGCTATTTGGTTTTGGAACAATGCATTTATGGAACTGGCTTATACCGGCTCTGTTTCATGGACCCATCATTAGCTTTTGCCAGGCTATTGGATTGATTATATTATCCAAAATTTTATTTGGAGGTTTTCATGGCAGGTGGAGCGGTAAAGGACATTGTGGGCATAACCGTAATCATTGGAAACAGCGTATGGAAGAGCGGATAGCCACGATGTCGCCTGAAGAAAAAGAAAAATTTAAAAACAAATGTGGTGGAAAATTTTGGACGAATACTGAACCGGAGCAAAAAACTGTATAGTAAATATAATTGACAAGGGTTTCTTGAGGTGCTGTCAATATATTGATTTACTTATGTTTTAGCCTTATACTAAACCGCTAACAAGTTTATCAATGCGTTGTCATGCTGAACTTGTTTCAGCATCTATAGGAATTGGATTTCGAAATAAATTCGGAATGACCTTTTAGTCATCTTGTTAGCGGTTTAGTATTAGGTTATAGAATGAATTAGTATGAAAGTCTTTGCCGATAAATTCGGCAAAGGCTTTTTATTAGAAAAATGATTTTTTTTATTTAGCTTTGATAAGTCAAAATTTTGCATAAAACTAAATCTTTACAAGTGATTTTTTGAAGGTTTTAATAAACCTCAAACTCAACAAAATATTCTATAATGAAATATAACTTTAAATACTTTTTTCTCTTTATCGTTTTTATTTTCTCCATAAATGTCGGTTTTGCTCAAAGACATAAAAAGAAAATAAGTGAAAAAAAATATGAATATCAGGGTCCCTTTTGTAATGGACTTGCAAAAGTGAAAGTAAATAAAAAATGGGGTTTTATTGATACGACCGGCGCTATGATTGTTTCTCCAAAATATGATGAAGTAGAGAATTTCAATGATGGGCTTGCAAGAATCAGAGTAAGTCAAAAAGGATGGGGCTTGCTTAATACCTCCGGGGTAGAAATTGTTAAACCTATGTTTATATGGATATATGATTTTGAGAATGGAAAGGCAAAAGTGAAAGCAGGCGGACAGGAAGGTTTTATAGATAGAAATGGGAATTTAATACGATAATATTTGCCTCTGTTTTACAGTAATATAAATCGTTTCATATTGATTTCGTTATTTTACAGTTTCAGTTATTTGTAAAAGTTGAGCATCTTCAAAATTGTCAATCATCAGGAATTTATATCTATTTGTAAATACCTTTTTTAAACTATCATCAGCAACTAATACTTTATCATTGTTATTAAAAACCCCATTATCCACCAGATCTATTTTTTGATTTTTCTCTGCCAGTTTATATTTATAAAAGGCTTTGTTGCGTGAATAATTTTAAGTAACAGACCTTGTTCATTTATTTTTACGA
>JAVHPR010000136.1:0-4677 GCA_036170695.1 Bacteroidia bacterium | reverse complement strand
GAGCTAAGATACTATTTTTTTACATGTCTAAAGCAGATAAGCAATTTATTTTTTTATTCAGAAAATACCATAAACAAGTTTCGGTAAATTATTTATAAAATTATTCAACCCATCTCATTGTTAGTACTGCGTAAGGGATTCCTTCGACAAGCTCGGGATAAATTCCACGAAATCCTTTTCTCTTTCAGAAAAGATTGAAGCCCTTCGACTTCGCTCAGGATAAATTCCAAGCCCGACCCTTTCTTATTTCAGGAAAGGGGAACGCCCAAAAGAATTTTAATTTATATCAGATAATAATACGAAAAAAATAAACACGCAAAGAGCCAAACATTGAAAAATATTAAAAACAATAAAATTCTTTGCTATCACCTCATAAAACTTTACTTTAGCACACTCAAAAAAATAATTCAACAATTAGAAGGATATTAATTAAAAAAAATCAAAATGAGTGTATTAGTAAATAAACAATCAAAAATAATTGTACAAGGCTTCACGGGTACTGAAGGTACATTTCATGCAGGACAGATGATTGAATATGGAACCAACGTTGTAGGTGGCGTTACTCCTGGCAAAGGTGGTTCTACACATTTAGATCGTCCTATATTTAATACAGTAAAAGAAGCAGTTGATAAAGCTGAAGCTGATGTTTCTATTATTTTTGTTCCGCCTTCTTTTGCGGCAGATGCAATAATGGAAGCAGCTGAGGCAGGTATTAAAGTAATTATCTGTATCACAGAAGGCATTCCTGTGAAGGATATGATTGCTGTTAAAGAATATTTAAAAGGTAGGGATTGTAGATTAGTTGGTCCAAACTGTCCGGGTGTTATTTCAGCTGACGAAGCTAAAGTGGGTATTATGCCGGGTTTTGTATTCAAAAAGGGGGTTGTTGGTATTGTTTCTAAATCCGGAACGTTAACTTATGAAGCTGCTGACCAGGTTGTGAAGGCTGGCTTGGGGGTTACTACTGCAATTGGTATTGGTGGTGACCCTATTATTGGAACAACTACAAAAGACGCTGTTGAATTACTGATGAATGATCCGGCAACTCGTGGAATTGTTATGATAGGTGAAATTGGTGGAAATCTGGAAGCAGATGCAGCAAGATGGATTAAGGCTGATGGGAACCGTAAACCTATAGTTGGATTTATTGCTGGTGAAACAGCTCCAAAAGGACGCACAATGGGACATGCAGGTGCAATTGTAGGTGGGGTAGAAGATACTGCCGAAGCTAAAAAGAAAATTTTGCGTGCTTGCGGAATCATTGTTGTTGATTCTCCGGCTGATATTGGAACTGCGATGGCAAAGGCATTATCGACTGAAACTCGTAAAGAAAGTCCGCATCATCACGCTAATAGAGTTGATTAAATTTTAATTGAATAAAATTCAGGCTGTGTAATAAAAATGCACAGCCTTTTTATATACTTTTTTGATATAAACTAATGTTGTAATTATAAAAAGACGTAGCGTCATGGCGAGATTTGACGAGACATCTTTTTTAATGAAAAATATTCCTTCACAAGGTCGGAATGACACACAATACGTCAAAGTAAATTTAATTTAACCTAAAAATAATAATTCAATCCCAATAAGTATTATGAAATTACTAGAAGGTAAAGTTGCTTTAATTACAGGAGCGTCGCGCGGAATAGGACGCCTTATAGCTTTAAAATTTGCTGAACAAGGTGCTAATATTGCTTTTTCCGATTTATCTCCCATCGAAAAATTACAAGAACTTGAAAAAGAGTTAGAAGTATTTGGTGTTAAAGCCAAAGGTTATCAATCTGATGCATCAGATTTTAAAGCCGCGGAGTTATTGGTAGATGCGGTAAGTGCTGATTTTGGCTCTCTTGATATATTGGTGAATAACGCCGGTATCACTCGTGATTCACTATTAATGCGCATGACAGAACAACAATGGGATTTGGTGCTTAATGTGAATTTAAAATCAGTATTTAATTTAACCAAAGCGGCTACTAAACCAATGCTGAAACAGCGCAAAGGTTCGATCATTAATATGAGTTCGGTAGTTGGGGTAAAAGGTAATGCAGGCCAATCAAATTATTCCGCATCAAAAGCCGGTATCATTGGTTTTACAAAATCAGTGGCCTTGGAGTTTGGTTCACGCAATATCCGCAGTAATGCAATTGCTCCCGGTTTTATCGAAACAGAAATGACAGCTGCTCTTGATCCAAAAGTGGTTGCTGACTGGAGAAATTCAATTCCGTTAAAACGTGGTGGAACGCCTGAAGATATTGCAAATACTGCATTGTTTTTAGCCTCTGAAATGAGCTCATATATTACCGGACAGGTTATTAATGTGTGCGGTGGGATGCTAACTTAGGTTTAAATGACGAATTTGTGTTGTTCAACGAATAACGAATTTTAACGAATAACGAATCTGTGGTTGTTCAATAAATAACGAATTTTTGAATTAACGAATCTGTATTTTTTATGCATGATTTAAAAAGAAATGATTTAATATTTCCTGAACTAAGTTTTCAAATTGTCGGTTGTGCCTTTGAAGTTCATAATGCATTGGGATTTGGATTTAAAGAAAGTATATATCAAAAGGCTCTGGCTTTGTCATTTAAAGAGAAAAAGCTTTCCTATCTTGAACAAGTTCATTATCAGGTAAAGTTTAAAGAACAAGTACTTGCCAAGCGTTATTTTGATTTTGTGGTTGAAGATAAGATTGTGGTTGAAATTAAAAAAGATGATAAATTTTCTAAGGCTAATATTGATCAAACAATTGATTATTTGAAAACATCTAATTTGAAATTAGGAATTTTAATAAATTTCGGTAAAGAAGGTGTTCTATATAAAAGATTAATCAATCCATAAATATTCCATCTTATCTTTGATAGCAGAAATTAAGAATCATTATATTGAATTTACAACGATTCGTTATTCGTTTAAATTCGTAATTCGCTGAAAACATATTGTAATTACATGAATATTATAACAGAATACCCATTATGGTTTATACTATTTTGCATTCTGGCAGGTATTATTTACTCGGGTATTTTATATTATCGTGATCAAAAACTGAAGGATTTATCCATTTGGATAGTTCGGCTGATGGCTGTTTTTCGTTTTGCTGTTGTCACAATCCTATCATTTTTATTACTTTCCCCATTATTAAAAACAATAAATCGTGAGGTTGAAAAACCTGTTATTATTGTGGCTCAGGATAATTCTGAATCCTTAATAACAGGTAAGGATTCTATTTTCATTAATAAGGAATACAAACAAAATTTGCAAAAACTTATTGATGAATTAAATGATAAATATGATGTACGTCTGTATTCTTTTGCTGATAAAGTAAAAGAATTAAATGCGGCCGATTCACTTTCATTTAAGGAAAAACAAACTGATATTTCATCGTTGTTTGATGAAATTGAAACGCGCTACAGTAATAGGAATATCGGGGCAGTGATACTTGCCAGCGACGGATTGTATAATAAAGGTTCAAATCCTGTTTATTCTTCGGATAAAATAAAAGTGCCTGTATATACAATTGCAATGGGGGATACCACTGTGAAAAAAGATATTGTACTGTTGAAAGTGGAGCATAATCGATTAGCTTATTTGGGTAATAAATTTCCACTTGAAGTTGTGGTGAATGCAAAACAACTAAAAGGTAAATCCACAACTCTAACGATAAAAAAAGGTGAGGAAGTACTTTTTACAGAAGCAATAAATTTTAATTCAGAAGCATTTAATATCACCATTCCTGTTTTAATAGAAGCGAAAGAAACCGGTCTTCAACATTATAAAATAAGACTATCTACATTACCGGAAGAAGAAAATACTTCCAATAACTTTCGCGATGTATTTATTGATATATTGGATGCAAGGCAAAAAATATTAATTCTTTCAGATGCTCCGCATCCTGATATTGCTGCTATAAAGGAGTCAATAGAAGGCAATCAAAATTATGAAGTGGAAAGTTATATTGTTGACAATTTTGATAAATCATTAAAAAAATACAATCTGGTAATTCTTCATCAATTGCCAAATTCACACAATCTTGCAACTAAAATCCTAAATGAATTAAATGCCTCGAACATTCCCGTATGGGCGATTTCCGGTGCCACTACTATTTTAAAAAGCGATTTGGCTGTTTCTTCCGTTTCCCAAAAAACAAATGAATGCGAAGCTGTTTTGGAGCCTAATTTTCCTTTGTTCACAATTAGTGAGGAGTTACGCAAAGCCGTTAAAAGTTTCCCGGCAGTGGTTTGTCCATACGGAACCTATCCTCCTGAAAATAGTGGCAATATTTTATTTTATCAGCGAATAGGCATAGTCGATACCAAAACTCCTTTGTTATATTTTAATACCGTAGGTGAAAACAAAACAGCGATTTTTTCAGGAGAAGGATTGTGGAAATGGCGTTTACAGGACTTCGCTTCAAATGGCAATCATAATTTAATTGATGAGTTAATTTCAAAGACAGTCCAATTTCTTTCGGTGAAGGTGGATAGGAGTTTTTTCAAAATTATAGGCAGAAATAATTTCCTTGAAAACGAAGCAATAGAGCTTGAGGCTGAAGTTTATAATGAGAGTTATGAATTGATAAATGAGCCGGAAGTAAATATAACTATCAGTGATGCGGATAATGAAAAATTCATTTTTTCTTTTAGTAAAATAAGTAATGCTTACCGATTGAATGCCGGT
>JAVHPR010000135.1:0-4718 GCA_036170695.1 Bacteroidia bacterium | reverse complement strand
AACCCACCGTGATCCACGAAGGGACCAGAGTGGGTGATTTTAGCGAAATAAAGGAGTTTCATCCGTTTCCTTTCAATCCTCCGATAAAGATATAATAAGCTAGATTCTTGTGCTTGTCAATACTTATCCACATCTGCTAATATTATACCACAAATTAATTAATACACTATAATGTAGGGTCGTGAATAGCTGGAGTTATGCGTGACCAGATAAATAAAGTCTAACTTCCAAAATACGCCTGAAACCATTTATTTTTCATTAGATTTACAAATATTCTGAAAAATCTTGTTTGCATAAATGGAAATAACTCAAAAACTTTTAAAATATTTTCATGTCTTTTTTTATATTTCAGTATTTTATTTAACTCTTGCATCTTATAGCCTGGGTTTAATATTTTTTTTGCAATTTCGCTACCGCTAGTTAAGGCAAAGGAAATGCCTTCGCCCGTAGTTTTCGAAGCTAGACCAGCGGCATCCCCGATAAGATAAATATTTTTAAAAACACATCCTTCGTATGCGTAGTTTAACGGCGCAGCGTGAAAATTATTTGCAGAATATTCATGATTTTGAGATGTTATAAAATTTTCTAGGGCTAACCTGGCATTTTGGGATGTAGTATATAGGGGATCAAAATGTACGCCTATATTAGTATTATTGTTATGAGGGAAAGCCCAGATATACCCTGATTTTATCAAGCTCGGGTTTAGATACCAGATTAATGTATCCGTTATTTTTTCAATTTCATAATACATCCCTATACAAATTTTTGGTTCAAGATTTAAATATTTTCTAACAATTGAATTTGACCCATCTGCACCAATCAAATATTTGTACGAAAATATTCCCTTGCTAGTGTCAATCTCGTTTTCGTTGATACTTTTAACAATGGTGTCTTTTAAAATTGTTATATTGGGAACATTGATTATTTTACTCAACAAATATTGACCTAAGTCAGCCCTTGAAATTGTTTTTAGAGGATTTTTTAAGTTAACCGAATAAGATTTATTTTTAATAATTACTTTCTGATTTGAGAAACTGCGGGTTAGTTCCGTGGGAATATTATATTTTGCATCTAGGCCCGTTAAACCACCGGCGCACGTTTTTGGCCCTATTTCTTTATTCTTCTCAATTATCAAAACTGATAAATTTGAATTTATAAATGTGTTTGCGCACTCTAAGCCAGCCGGACCCCCCCCTATAATTATTACATCATACTTCATAAAAAATTTAACAAGATTTAATTACTTAGTTAAAATATTTTAAACTAATTAAATAATATCTCAATTTGCTAAAAATAGCAATATTCTATGGCTTTTTATATACATGTAAAAACTATCCACATTGACCATGGTCCAAAAATTTGCTATACTGTCCAATAGATTCGATTAATATATTTTAAGCGTTCGTATCGAATTAGATAACTGTATTACCGCGAGGGATTTTTTAAAATCGCGCCCCTAACCATGGGGTGTTTTTGTTTGTTTAGGCTTTTTGATTGATCTCGTGGCAATGATAATCTTTTTTTGGCGGTTTGCCCCGCCAAAAAAAGATTGCTTGCCGAGACAAAAAGCTAAAGAACATAAACACTCATGTTGGAAAACCTATATAATCATGAACATACTCTTTAATTTTGTTAATCACTCGACTAATAATTAGTCACTTAATTCTCCTCTCTTCTTTAACTAGATTATATGCACACATCTAACCGCTCATGAGGGTTGCTATTGTTTTTGACCGAATAATATCAATCTTCATATAGTGCGGTGTTTTAAGCAGACGGGGGCGAACCCCAAATATTCGCCCCCGTTCGATATACTAAGGTTTGTGCATATATTTCTTCTTTTGGATTAAACGTAAGTTTATTTAAGGCTTAATTTTTGCTCTTTAAAAAAAGTTAAATCATTATGCTTGAAAGTTATGATTTCAAGCTGATCAAGTCGGGAAAAGAAATCGAGGTGTATAAATATCGTGATACGAAGATAAAAAGGGGCTATCAACGCAAACAGAAACGCAAACACAAAAAACCAGAGCCGAACAGGCTTGATGAAATCGCCAAATGGGATTTATTCACTTATCAGAAAAACAACAAAATCATCGAAGAAGAACGGCTAATCGAAGAAATACTGCAAAAGCAGAAGAGCCGTTTTTCAATCGGACGGACAAGGACGAATATCAGGCGGTTGGCTAATTCCAATCCGCAGTTAAAAAAATTTCTGACTTTGACTTTTGCTAAAAGCACGACCGAATTGAAAAAAGCCAATTATCTTTTTAACCAGGCTATGAAACGGATCTTGCGATGATTGCCCGAGTTCGAATATATGGTCGTGGTGGAATTTCAGAAAGATACGGATTACCACGGAAACATAAAGCCCAATGGCGGATCAGTCCATTATCATCTGCTCTGCAACATGGCTATGCCCGAAACGAAGAATATCCAAGAGCTGTTTGATTGGGAAAAATGGTTTGCGATGAGGTATTGGAAAAACGGTTTCATCAAAATCAAAAATATCGAACAAGTGAATAATATGGGGGCATATTTCTGCAAGTATTTAGGAAAGGATATGACTGACACTCGGATGTTCGGCAAGAAAAAATTTTTCTGTTCGCAAAATTTAAAGAAGCCCATTGAGTTGATAAAATATCCTGCGATTGATTTCTATGAGAATTATGTCTGCGAATTAGACCCTAATTTCGAAAAGATATTTTACAACGAATATGCTGGCACGATTGAGTACTCCGCCTACACCTTGCCCGAGGATGTTCCGCTTGAATGAACATAGACAAAACAAACAATGCAACTCTCCGAAAAGCATGTACTGGAATTTCAACGGTTGTATAAAGAAAAATATCAAGAAGATTTAAGCTATGACGAGGCCTATTCCCAGTGTTTGGATATGATGATATTGGGCGGAATAGTATATAGCCCCTTAACCAAGCAAAATGTAAAAACCCTTGAAAAATTAAAATACTGTGATAGTATATAAGGGCTTATCCAATACAATATAATAACCATAGAGATTTTTTGTTTTCATTACCTGAAAGGGGCAGTTCTGCCAATGAAATCACATTCTCTGTGGTTTGTATTGGATAAGCCAGGACTGCCCCTTTTTGTATCTAAAAATTATCTTTAAATACTATGACCAAGAAAAACAAAATCAAATACTTCGCCTATGTGCGGAAATCAAGCGAGGGCGAGGAACGGCAAGCCCTGTCTATCGGCAGTCAGATCGACAAGGCAAAAGAGATTTTCGGCGATTTAGAGATTGTCGAGATATTGGAAGAAAGGCACTCGGCTTTTAAGCCCTATAACCGTCCCGTATTCGCTGGTATGATTAAGAGAATACAAAAGGGCGAAGCGACTGGAATAATCGCCTGGCACCCCGACAGATTATCGAGAAATGAGATTGACGCAAGCACTATAACTTACCTTGTTAGGACTGGAATAATAAAAGATTTAAAATTTGGTTCCTACAATTTCGATAACAGCCCCGAGGGAATCATGATGTTGCAATTAGCACTATCGCAATCGCAGTATTTTTCAAGTAAGCTCGGCAAGGATGTTAAGCGTGGCCTAGAGAAAAAGTTTGAAATGGGTTGGCAACCGAATATGGCTCCGAATGGCTACAAAAACAGAATCCTCGAGGACAAGGGCTATCGGATCATTGAAACGGACAAGAAGAGATTTAACATCCTTAAAAAGGCTTTTGCTTTAATGCTTACTGGAAGCAAAAGCGTGCCTCAAGTATTGGACAAGTTAAATAACGACTGGGGATTTAAAACCAGGATTAGAAACGGCAAGCTGACCCGAAGCTCGCTCTATCGCATTTTTACCAATCTATTTTACGCAGGCATTATCGAATACAATGGCAAGCAGAAACAAGGCAATCACGAGCCGATGATCACTTTAGAGGAATACGACCAAATACAAATGATTTTAGGCCGTAAAGGCAAGCCGAGAAATCGCAAGCATGAGTTCGCTTATACGGGCATTATCAAATGCGCTGTTTGCGGTTGTTCGATAAGTGCCGATCTAAAACGCAAAACGATTAAAACCACTGGCAAGCAAGCCGAGTATACCTATTATTGTTGTACGCACAAGAAACCCTCACAGCCCTGCCGAGAGGGAGCGATTGAGGTTAAGACTTTGGAAAAGCAGATTGACAGCGAACTTGCTAAATATGAGTTTGATAAGGATTTTCACGATCTGTTATTTAAAATCGCCGAGGAAAAAAAGGAGGAAAATCCCGATGATAGAGAAAATATAATCAAAAATATTGAAAAGGATATTGAAAGATTAAAATTAGAGCGGAGCAATTTAACCAGATTGAGCTGTAAAAATTTGATTCCCGATGATGAGTTTAAAATTCAGCGGAATGATTATGAAAAAGATATAATTAAACTAAAACAAAAAGTGGAAGAAATAAAAGAGGGAATGGATTTGTCGGATAAGAAAATCGGGGATATGAAATTCGCCAGTTTGGCGAGAGCGAAGTTTTTGGACGGCTCGAAAGAAGAGAAAAAAGAGGTGCTGTTGCGAGTGGGCTCGAACCGAGAGATAAAGGACAGAAAACTCATAATAACCCCGCATAAATGGCTTATTCCGATCATGAGAAAAATAAAACCATTAGAAGAGAAATATCTCACGCTCGAACTGGACAAAACCCCTTTAAATGCAAAACAAAACGAGGCTTTCACCTCGCTTTGTCGCGATCTGCGGAG
>JAVHPR010000134.1:0-4760 GCA_036170695.1 Bacteroidia bacterium | reverse complement strand
CAGGCAGATAGGGACAGCGTTATAGTGGATTATTAATTTGCACCGAAACTTTAGACTATATAATTATCGCAATTTGTGTGCCTGAATTAAAATACTTAGATTTTGTAAAACTATACTTTTATCTTTGTTAAAAAAACATTTAACCGGAAATAAATAATGATTGTATTTAACATTCTGCTATACTACTTAATAATAATTCCAATTTCATTACTTCCTTTTCGTGTATTATACTGGATTTCTGATGGACTATTTTTTCTGTTTTTTCATGTATCAGGCTATCGAAAAAAAATAGTTTTGCAGAATATCCGTAATTCATTTCCAGAGAAATCAGAAAACGAACATATCGAAATCTCCAGAAAATTTTATAAACATTTCTGTGACATGATTGTAGAAAGTCTAAAAACCTTTACTATTTCTGAAAAAGAAATATTAAAACGTGTTGTTTGTCATCATCCGGAAGTAATTAATAAATATTATGATCAGAAGCGAAGCGTTATTATTTGCGGCGGACATTTTAACAATCCTGAATTGTTTGCTGTTTCAATTGGCAGGCTTATTAAACACAAAGCCGGTGGCATCTATCAGCCTCTTACTAACAAATTTTTTGAAGGTAAAATGCATAGCACAAGGGGAAAATATGGAACGGTGCTGGTACCGGTAAAAAAGGTAAAACATTTTTTTGAGGAAAATATTAATACCCCGATAGCCCCAATATTTGCAACTGATCAATCTCCTTCAAACCCCAATAACGCTTATTGGATGACATTTTTAAATCAGGATACCGGTGTGCTTTTTGGCGCAGAAAAATTTGCTAAAGAATACAATTTCCCTGTTTTATATCTTCGTATGAACAAGGTAAAGCGAGGATATTACAGCCTTGATTTTTTTGATGTTACTGATGTGCCGCAAGAAATGGCTTATGGCGAAATAACTGAAAAAGTCACACATTTATTAGAAAAAGATATACGAGCCATTCCGCAGTATTGGTTATGGACCCATCGCAGATGGAAGCACAAAAGGCCGGAAGGGAAATAGGCTTTTAAACAATGTGCTGATTTGTTGATATGCTGATGTGCTGATTTTGAATTAAACGATTTGATAATTGCGAGGTCTACAATTGGCTCCCTTGTGTGAAAGTTTGCGTGAAAGAATAGAGGGGCTTTCTGAATAACGTGTTGCTGTGGGATCTTTTTTGAATTTTTAAATTCCCAGTAAACATTTGAGATAATAAATGGATTGAAAGAATAATGGAAAATATAATACCTCTTGCCGAACGAATGCGTCCAACTAGTTTGGATAACTATATTGGCCAAAAACACATTGTTGGTGAAGGAGCTATTTTGCGCAATGCGATTGCATCTAACCTTCTTCCATCTATTATCTTATGGGGACCTCCGGGGGTTGGAAAAACAACTCTTGCAAATATTATTGCTCACCAGTTAAAACGGCCCTTTTATGGATTAAGTGCTATCAATTCGGGAGTAAAGGATATTCGGGAGATAATTGATAAGGCAAAGGGGAACAACCTGTTTGCTCAAAAAAATCCAATTTTATTTATTGATGAAATTCATCGTTTCAGCAAATCACAACAAGATTCATTGCTTGGCGCGGTTGAAAAAGGTACGATAACATTAATCGGAGCGACGACTGAAAACCCATCATTTGAAGTAATTTCAGCACTTTTATCCCGTTGCCAGGTATATATATTAAAACATCTGGATAAAGAAGATCTGCTTGCAATGCTTGATTTGGCGATGAAAACGGATAGTATTTTAAAAACAAAAGATATTCACATCCTTGAATTTGAAGCCTTATTGCGCCTTTCGGGTGGTGATGGACGAAAATTATTAAACGTTTTTGAACTTGTAATAAATACAATTGGGACTGAAAAAATTGAAATAACCAACGAAAAAGTTACCAATATCGTTCAGCAAAACATTTCATTATACGATAAAACCGGAGAAAATCATTACGATATTATTTCTGCGTTCATTAAATCTATTCGAGGCAGCGACCCCAATGCAGCTGTTTATTGGCTGGCCAGAATGATTGAAGGCGGCGAAGACCCTCTATTTATTGCCCGAAGATTAATTATACTTGCTTCCGAAGATATTGGTAATGCTAATCCTACAGCATTGGTCATTGCCAATAATTGTTTTCAGGCTGTTAATGTAATTGGGTTTCCTGAATCACGTATAATATTATCTCAGGCTGTAACTTATTTGGCAGCGTCCGCTAAAAGTAATGCGTCCTATATGGCAATCAGCAGTGCACAGGAAGCGGTAAAAAATAGTGGTGATTTACCCGTGCCTATTCATTTACGCAATGCCCCTACCAAATTGATGAAAGATATCGGATATGGTAAAGAATATCAATATTCACACAGTTATTCCTCTAATTTTTCCGCGCAGGAATATTTGCCGGAGAGCATTAGTGGGTTAAAATTTTATGAGCCGGGAGCTAATGCGAGAGAAAAAGAAATAAGAGAATATCTAAAAAAATTATGGGGAGAGAAATATAAGTACTAGGAAGCCCACCCCGACCCTCCCAAAGGGAGGGAGTTCCACTCCACAAGCCATATGGCAGATGAATGTGGACAATAGTTCTGCCTTGAGGGAAGTTAGGAGAGGGTTTTATTTCTGAAAAATGAATTTAATTTACTAACTTTAAAATTGTTTAAAATAGGAGTAGCTTATTAAAATGAAAAAAGTAATTGTTTTTATATGTTTTTTGTTCTTCATTTTGTTTTTCTCGTGCAGGAAAGAACTGGAGAGACCTTTTTGGGATACACAGCTTTTGGCACCCTTGGTAAATGCTTCTCTTAGTATCAATAACCTCCTTCCTGACTCCATTTTACAGGCAAATCCTGACAGCTCACTGAAAATTGTGTTTCAAAATGAAATCTATAAACTTTCGATGGATACACTTTTCAAAATCCCTGATACTACTTTAAAGACGGTTTATACTATTCCCTTTTCCTATACTTTTACACCCGGACAAATTGTAAACAATAGTATTTCAGAAACCACCTACAATCTAAATGGGGTGCAGCTACGAACTACAAATATTAAATCAGGTTTTGTACATTATCGCATTAAAAGTTTAATCAAAGAAGTTACAAATTTTGATTATAGCTTACCCGGTGCAACGCTCAATGGTGTTCCTTTTACAATTAGTGTTATTGTTCCTGCAGCTGTTGGAAATGTCCCTGGTGTTTATGATCAAACCTATGATTTATCAGGTTATAGTATCGATTTAACAGGAATCTATCATAATAAAGTTAATACTCTATCTACTACCTCCACCTCAATGGTGAGTGCTTCAGGGCAACCGGTATTAGTAACTTCTTCAGATAGCCTTGTGATTACAAATACGTTTTATGGTATCACACCAAATTATGCAAAAGGTTATTTTGGCCAGAAAACATTTGATATTGGCCCTTCTGCTACAAAATTCTCTCTTTTTAGCCGTATCATCAGCGGTTCAATTCAATTAGAAGATATTAATTTCAATTTAAAAATTGAAAATCCGATAGGTTTGGATGCTCAGGCATATTTTAATAGTTTAAGTTCAATTAATTCGCGAACGGGTAATACAATTTTCCTCAATAATTCTATTATAGGATCAGCAATAAATATTAATCGTGCTTCGGAAAGTGGAGGAACTGTTTTCCCAACAGTTGCTAATTTCCCCCTGAATGTGAGCAATTCAAACATTAAGCAGATGATTGAAAACCTGCCTGATAAGTTTGGATACTCCATGCAGATAATTGCGAATCCCCTTGGAAATGTTACTGGAGCTAATGACTTCATATATTCCGATAAATTGTTGAGTGCCCGCATGGATATGGAGATTCCGCTTTCATTGGTAGCTTCTAACTTAACTTTAGTTGATACATTTGATTTGAATATTTCTAACAGTGGAGT
The DNA here is from genome assembly GCA_036170695.1 of Bacteroidia bacterium. Classification (GTDB taxonomy): domain Bacteria; phylum Bacteroidota; class Bacteroidia; order 2-12-FULL-35-15; family 2-12-FULL-35-15; genus 2-12-FULL-35-15. Next base: position 834 of record JAVHPR010000134.1, on the reverse strand, counting down.
TCAAAAAGTCAATAGCGGTACAATTACTTTATATGCAGATAATGGATTTCCTTTTGATGCATCAATGCAAATCTTTTTATTAAACGATGCTCAACTAATTGTGGATTCTCTTTTATCTTCTATTAATATCATTGATGAAGCACCTATTAATTCAAATCTTCGTGTAATAAGGAAAAAACTAACCAAAATTGCTATCCCAATAAACGCAAATAAAATGGAGTTGCTAAGTGCTACAAAAAAAATAATGTTAAAAATAAGATTCAACACCAGTGCTCAGCCACAATACATTAAAATTTATAGTGAATATGGTTTTGATGTAAATCTGGTAGGCGATTTTAATTATACTTTTCAATTGAAATAGACATAAATTATTTTGAAAATTGTAATTTAAAAATTTGAAATTTACTTTTAATTCAATCTGAAAATATTCCAATTATTAAATTATTATTGTGAAAAAAATATTTTTTTTATTCTTCATACTTTTTTGCAGCTATATTGCAAAGTCGCAGATAGCTACTATTTTTGCTGATGAATTTATTGATTCAGCCAAAACAAAAATTGGTATTATTGGCAATTATGACCTTAATTCAAATGCCTTCACCACTTCATTTTTAATAAAATTTTATACTGGCGGATACTTAGACAAGGATTTGAGAAATTCTGTTTTAGCCCGTTCAAAAAATATTAATCGTGTTGGTGCTAATGTTAACTATGGTGTTTTTGCTGCTTTTAAATTAGATCCAAATAAACATAAAAAAAAGACCAGTATTTTTTTTAGTGTGAGGGACAGATTTCATTTGGATGGACTGTTTTCTAAAGATTTATATAAAGTAG
>JAVHPR010000133.1:0-4793 GCA_036170695.1 Bacteroidia bacterium | reverse complement strand
AGAGGTGATTTTTACCTCTCTTTTATTTTTTGTTTAGCGGACAATAATGATTCTTACTTTTGAAGAAAGCAGCAAAGTGTATAAAGGTTTTATAACATTATTAAGAAATAAATAATTTTTTTGAAAAGACGAATAACCATATTATTTTTTTTACTCTTTGCTTTTAATTTGCAAAGCCAAACCCCTCCGGCATGGAATCCAAATCTTACATCCGGTGGTGCCAACTCCATGCTGTTTAAGTTTACCAAACAAGTTTGGCTGAACCCTACTATTATCATAGCCAAACAAAATTTCGAGCAAGCTGTTAATGTTAAATTACTGATAGTACCCCGCCTTAATTCCAATGATACAACAGGTAGCAGCCGTATTGAAAAAGCCTTTGATAAACTATTATCTTTTTTAGTATATCAGGACAATATACAAGGCAGTATTAAATTCTTTTTTGATCCTCATAACCCTGCTAAGCCATTTACCTTTAGCACAAGTGATGAGCTGCATTGTAAATTCACCCAGCTTGAAAAAGATACCATAGTGCAGCTCCTTAACCTAAACATTGCTAACAGCAGTAATTTAAATAATTTTACGGCATTACCTTTTGAAGCTAATATAACTCAGGCCAGCCTCTATTGCAAAAAAATACTGCAAAGCAAACCGGGTTCATGTGGTCCTAACCCCGATAATGAATTTACCCTAACACAGATTAATACCACTCCTGCTAAATTAAATTTTGAAAGGACACCTTATCAACAAAACAGCATTAACGGTGGAGTGGATAAACAAAAATATGCAGAACTTGCACAACACTATAACACCGTAATAGACAAAGCTGATAACAGCAATTACCAAATGGTATGGAAGGCAATGGATGCCAATTCAAACGATTTTATTAAGTTAAAACTTAAAAAGAAACAGAGCAGTTTTGACATCAGCAAATTAGTTTTTAAAAACGCTGCCGGAACAGAGACATACAACACCACCTTTCAATCATCCGACAGCACCATAAGCCTGAGTATGGGCGGCAAAGCTCCCGGCAGTATGGCTGAAGTAGTTGCCTATTATACACCGGCGGCAACTCCTCCTCAAACCTTCGCTATTGGCGCATTTAATGTGCAGTTCTACCAGGCTAAACCCTTAAATGTTGTATTGATAAGTTTGGACAATGCACCCATTCCCAATTCCAATGCAGTAAAAGATACATTAAATAAAATTTACGGCAATGTATTTATTAATTGGAATGTTAGTACAGCCAGTTGCAATTTACCTCCCGATATAAGCAAAAGCATTCATATTGGAAGCAGCGGCTTATTAAGCAATTACATGCCGGATATGCAGCCGATAGTTAGTCATTTTAAAGACAACTGCCCTGAATATAATGGCAGCGAAGAAAATACGTACTATTTATTATTCGGATGCACCAACGATGGCTCACAGCAGGGCTATATGCCAAGGGCACGTAACACAGGGTTTATTTTTGATTTGAGTCCTCACACCATTGCTCATGAGCTTGGCCATGGTGCTTTTAACTTAAAACATATTTTCAGCAGTGATGAGTTAGGTGAGGGGAATCGTTATCTGACTAATAATATCATGGATTACGCATCTGGTAATGCATCTGTGGCAGAAATAAGTCAACAAAGCGCTCTATATAAACACCAGTGGGATTTAATTCATGATCCTAGTTTTGTGGGGTGGTTTGAGGGGGATGATGATGAGGGGGCTCTCAATTCTACTTGTGCTTTTGATGCTGGTGGTAAATATTTTATTGCACCCAATGGAAAAGTTTTTATAATGCCGGCTGGAGCAAAAATTGCCGTAACTATGAGCGGTTACGGAGATGGAGCAGTTTATGGATTTATAAAAGATTCTAAATATTATATAGCTGATGTGCCGAATTCAGGGCCTCAGGATTATTTTAATGGGTATAAAAATAATGGAAACGCATTTCCTTCTTTAGCATATTTACAAACAGCAAACGATGTGAATGTAGTATTTAAAGAAAATAATTTGACTAAAATATACAAGTTAAATTCATATCAGACTATTCCCGATCCAGATGTGAAGGAAAATAACATGAAGGGAGTTGCAAATAACGCTCACATTGATTGGAACCAACAAGCCTTCGCCTCAAAAACCGCTGTGTTTACATGCAGCGGTTCATCAAATAACAATAATGCTTATGCCGGTGATATTGTTAATTATTCTCATGATGAAAATAATAATTCTAAATTATCTGAACAGGAAGTTCAACAACTAAAAACTTTATGTAATCAGCTCAACACAAAATTTCATGTCTCGTCAAAGGTTTATATATTAAACAATAAGAACCCAAACTATACCGCACAACTTGCAGGAGCAGATTCAGACAGTAAGCCCAACAAAATAATTATTACTATAAACAACAACAATGTTGAATTACTGTACAAAATAAAAATTGATATAGATTTTGGTGATTATTCAAACACCTGTACGGATCAATATATCAACGAGGGGTTAATTGCATTACGCAATACTTCACTATATAAAATTGATTGGCTTTTCGGCAAAATAATTTCCGAATATAGAACCGTAATGTATAGAGGATTTTTTGGTTATTGGTATTGTGCCACTGATGAACAATCTGTTGCTGGTAAATCTTCTTCTGTTAAATATTTAGCCGGAGCAGCTCATGAGTTAATTGCCACAGTTGATGTTGTAATAATGGTCGAGGGATTGTATAACCTCGGAAAAGGAATTGTCAGCAATCAAATTAATGCGTATGATGGTTTTATTTCTGATTTACACAAAACGTATACTGATATAAAACAGAACCAACAAATATCACCGACGGAATTATTAAAACGTCTGCTGCCGCCTAATTTGAGAGCCGACCTAACAGTTGCTCCAAAAATAATAAATGCAGTTAAAAATTTCACTGGTTTTTATTTTACCGACTGCGATAATCCTGCACAGAACCCAACCAATATGTGTCCATACCGATACGGACAAATAACTGTTATGATTGTTCCTATTGTATTTACTGCAGGCGAATGGGCAATTGCAAGAAGCGGAGCGATGATAACCAGATTAAAAGAAATAAGTTCTTTAGCATCTACCTCATCAAAAGTAGAAGAAGTAGCTGTATTATTAGAAAAGGCAGAAGACTTGGGCTATACAGTGTTAAAAGAACCAAATAAAATGACTTTTAAAGATGGGGATAATGTTATTTCTACTGTTGACAAAAATGGGAGTGATGTTAGTATTACGAAGAGTGTTAGTAATGCGGGGAGTATTGTAAATTCAGTAGAAGAACTTGCTAGTTTTGTTTCACAAAATGGAATTAGAAGTGATATAAATCTTCAATTTGTAATCACGATGACCCAAGGAAGACGAGATTTGATTGAGAATATTTTGTTATCTACTAAAGAAGTAGTTGAAGGGAAAAATTTGCAACAACTCGTACAACATTTTAATATTCCCAATACTCCTTCCGTAAATTCGCTGACAAATTATCAAGCAAGAATTTGGTATAAGTCTACCAAAGCTAATATTGGCAACATCATTGATAACACTAAATCATTGGAAATTCAATCCAAACAAGCGTTTGATTTAAGAAATTCGTATCGTTCTCAAACGAGACAGTTTATGAGTGATAGAAATTTAGCTCAATATTTACAGCAAAATGAATTAAATGAAGTTTGGGGCAATTTCATTCAAACTACTGCAACGAAAACGGGAAAATCGGGAGATGCTTTATGGAATGAAATAATAGATAAATCAATGCATGGCAGAGAGCGTGTAGATGAGTTATTCAAATTAGATGGTTTATAATATGATAAAAGAAATTATACTTGAAGAAGGAACTCATGATTTTATATTTATAGGTATTGAACCTTATGATTATTTGGATAAAGTCCTAAATATTTTTGAGCGCAATTTTAAATTTACAAGTAAAAAACACATTTCGGGGTGGCATTCAACAGTAATCGAGTATATAGTTCAAGATATAACAATTACTATTGGGGATGCATACGATGTACTCAGCGTTACACTTATAAATCCTATTACAGAAAATTCTATTGAAAAAGTAAGGGAGTGGGTTCAAAATATTGATGAATTTTTAACACGAGAAACCCCGTAGGCCGGAGGCGATCAATCTGTATTTGCAATGCAGATTTTGGGTATGAAATTACGAAAATCTTAATTAAGAAATAGATAGGAAAAATGAAAAATAGTATCATAAAATTGGATGGGATTAAAAATCCTTACACTATTTGGTCGGGATTGCAAATCCCGACCAGCGGGGGAATATTTCTACCAATGGTTTTTCAATAGTAGAGAATAAATATATTTGCGATTGCATTGGTCAACTGTTGAAATACTTGATACATCTTTATCTGATATCAGAGTATAAAGTCCTAAAGGTTGTGTTACCTTTCCCCCGTTGAGGTTAGTTGTACCTTGAGTTGTTACTGAGTGTGCAACTTAACTAAAAAAATAAATAAATATTTTGAGACAGAACTATAAATATATAATCTTTATACTACTGATTTTTATTGGTCATTACTCTTATGCACAAGATGTGGAACAAACACTAAAAAATGCAAAAGATATTACCAAACAAGATCCATTTGCAGTGAGCGGGAGTTTAAGTATGAGCAGTGTTTTTTATCAGGCATTTGGCATAAAACCACGCCGAGACCCTTTTTACTGGGTAATAAATGCAAACCTAACCTTTAGTTTATTTAATAAAATAAGTGTACCATTTAGTGCCACTTTTACTCAACAAGATAAAAATTTCAGCAATGGATTAGATA
>JAVHPR010000132.1:0-4798 GCA_036170695.1 Bacteroidia bacterium | reverse complement strand
TTTTTCAATCTTTATAAGAGTTCAAAGATATGAAACTAAATGTCTATCTCTATAAAATTAACTAGGGCGTTCACATCCTTTACGTTGATAGTAATACCAATTAACAATTGTTGCAATAACAAAGAATGCAGCAATTGCATAAAAGAAATTATTTGCATTGCCAAAACTTTGCATAACCGAACTTACCTGGGTTGCAAAAATAAATGGCCCAAACGCTGCGATAGCGGCACTAAATCCGATAACGCCTGCAGCCTGACGAGCATTATGACCAAAAATAATCGGGTATTGACGGAAGGTTGCAGCATTGCCCATCCCTGTGATAAAGAACAAGAAAAGCATCAGGTATAAGAATGTAGGGAACTGGTCGACAGAAGTCGGTGTTAATAAACCCATCTGAACCATAGCGATACATCCACCAATCAGTGCAATACCGGTAAGGGTTGTTAATATTGCCCCTCCTATTTTATCTGCAATAAAACCAAACATCACCCTGCTTCCGGCGCCTATCAATGGTCCTAAGAATGCATACTTTAATGGATCCGGGGCGTTCGGAAAATCTCCATAAACAGTTTTAATCATTAGCGGAAAAATAGCTGCCAATCCTGAAAAACCGCCAAAAGTCATCATATAAGTGATGGTACAGAACCAGGTATGTTTATCTTTAAAGATGTCTAACTGTTCTGAAAATGAGGCTTTTACGGGAATGCTTCGGATCAGAAACCAACAGGCAATGGCCAGAATAATTAACAATGGGACATACCAAAATGCTGCCGATTGTAAATGAATCTCTTTATTTTTAACGGCTTTTGTATGCTCATCAAATTTCATCATCACCTTTTCAGCTGCTTTCGGATTAATTTTGCTTATTGCTTTCCCCTGCGCCTTAATAGGCAGCGCTGCAAAAAATGCAACTTTATCAGAAATGGCTACAACTTGTTTTACCGAGTCTTTTATTTTTTTATCGACGTTTAAAATTATTTTACTTTGAACTGCGGTATCTAATAATGCAAATACTTCTGCCCTTTTTGCCGGCTCCATACTTTTTAATGTTACAACAGCTTCTTTTGCATCAATGGTTGTAAAAACTTCGGCAGCGCCATAGGTTGCAATCCCAAGCATAACCGGAGTCATAAACTGGGCAACGCTTACACCAAAGTTGCCGATACCTGCCTGTATACCAAGGGCGGTTCCCTGTAACCGTTTCGGGAAAAATATACTTGTACTTGGCATATAAGATGAGAAATCTCCTCCTCCGAAACCGGCAGTAAAAGAGATAACCATAAATACCCAAAACGGTGTGGTGGTATTCATCACAGCCAGACCCAAACCAATAGCGGGTATCAGTTTAATAATTGTTGAAATTGTAATAACATGACGGGAGCCATAAATTGGAAGCAAAAATGTATGAATAATCCGAAGTATCCCGGCTGCTAAGCCAGGCATTGCAGCTAACCAAAATAATTGGTCTTTGTCAAACTTGAAGCCCATACCCGGTAGTTTTGTGACAATCGCACTCATCATAAACCAGGTGGCAAAGGAAAGAACCAGAGAAATAGTTGTTACGATTAACACTCTCCAGGCAATTTTACTGCCTGTTTGTTCCCAAAAATTATTATCTTCAGGAGTCCATTTGTCTAACCATGTGGCCATATTTTTTGTTTTTAGTTTATAATTGTTTTTGTTTTTATTCCTTCGAACGATTCTTCATTTCATTAATAAACACCACAAAAAACTTCGTATCCTTTTTTCCATTTGTAATTTATAAGGGAAAATGTGTTTTTCCAAAAACAGAAAGAAAGTAGGCAAGAGGTCTGCTAAATTTCATTGCAAATATCAAAAAGTAAATTTGTAGAAAAAATGATATAAGTCATATTTATAAAAATAATTAATTTTATTTTAAATTAAAACATGCATAATTGTGACGGGCAGCTCTTTCTAAAAAAACAAATAAAAACGCCTGTAAGTATTGTAATAAAAAGAAAACAACAACACTTTTATATGGAAGGCGTTCGATAGGTGGAATCAAAGTTTGACTTTGAAAAAATATTGCAAAAATGATGTATATCATATTGTGTTGGGGTGAAAATTAAAAGATTACCCAAGGGTAATTTTAAAATTTTTCATTTTTCGCTTCTATTTAAATTGATCAGGTTACTGAGAAATTTATTTTTTACTGCTAATAAGCAATTGCCATTTTTGATTAAACTCTGTTATTTTATAAAAAGTAATCCGTTCAGGTGCTTTATGAATATCGAAACCTCATAAACCAACAAGTGCCGAAATTTGATAGCGGTAAATGTATTGCCAATCTGAAATTATTTTCTTGATCAACTCCACAGAAAAGGATGATTTTATTCACATATAACTCATGTTACGCAAAAAACAAATAGTATTCATTGTCGTTTTTTAAGGTTCAATAGAGTATAAGTACGTTGTTGCGAGATCTTCCTTTTTTTCTGGAAGGGCGAAGCAATCTCACAATAGAATGAAGTGTTTTAATGAAAAGAGGTGACGCAGTTTATATGATGACGAATCAATGGCATCGTGTTATAGAATGCATCGGGCGATAAGTCGTCACTATGAACTTTGTTTATTGGTATTTGTAAAAGTCTTAAAATAGGATTTGTTGAATTGCGGTCTTGAAAAGACGTGATGGCAGGCATCCAAAGGCTTTCGATAGGGCTTTAAAAGAGAGTTTTAGAGAATTATTAAAATGGTTTGAGATAGGGAACCACAATAAAGATTGACTATTACACTTCATTCAATTTTTTAGCCAAATAAAAGCCCATACTAAAACATCCTTGCAATAAATACCCTCCGGTTGGTGCATCCCAATCAAGCATTTCGCCGATGATATAATGCTTGGGTAATTTTTTTAATTGAAATGTGTTGTCAACTTCATTTAATGAAATTCCACCAACGGTTGAAATAGCTTCATCTATTGGTGCTGCGGAAGTGATAAAGAGTGACAGGTTTTTAATTTTTTCGGAAAGCATATCAATATTTGTGAAACTGTCCTTGCTAATAAGTGATTTAAGTAAGGCAATATGAACCAGATTAAGGTTTAATTTATTTTCTAAATGTTTGCTGAATGATTTATTTCCTTTGTTCGAAAGTTTGTTTTTTATTTCGGCTACACTGAGTGACGGTTTTAAATCTAAATATAGTTGTGCGTTATGTCCAGAACATAGTTGTTTCCTTATTTCGGGGCTTAATGCATAAATCGCTCCGCCTTCCATTCCAAATTGAGTAATTACTAGTTCGCCTTTTTTTTCTTTGCTGCCACATTTTAAAGAGATGTTTTTTAATGATTTACCTTCAGCAATGCTAAGAACTTCTTTTTCCCAATTTACTTTATAAGCACAATTGGATGCTTGAAATGGAATAATTTCAATTCCTTTTTTAGCAAAATGATTTGCCCACAGGCCATCAGAACCGGTTATTTTCCAACTTGCGCCTCCTAAAGCAAAGACCATAATGTCAGCCTCTACAGCAATTGTTTGATTCATCGTTTCAAAAAGGAGTCTGCCATTATCCCATCCTTTCCAGGTGTGCTGAGTTTTTATGGAAATATTTTTTTTCTTCAATAGTAATAAAATCGCGTTAAGGACATCAACCGGTTTTATTCCTTTTATTGGAAACACGCGTTTGCTGGTGCCAACAAAGGTTTCAATCCCTATGTTGTTGAACCATTTTCGTAAATCATCATTGGTATAAGAAGAAATACTGTCTTTTAAAAAGGAGGAAGGTGTATATCTTGAAATAAATTGCTCCAGATCTTCGGAGTGGGTTAAATTAAAGCCGCCTTCACCCGCCACTAAAAATTTTCTTCCCGGTGCGCTGTTTTTTTCATAAATAGTAACATCAAACTTTTGTTCATCAAGCTCCGCCGCCAACATCATTGCAGCGGGTCCCCCACCAATTATTGCGACGGATTTTTTCATGTTTTTAATCCTCTATATTTTTGGGCAAGAAAGAAGCCTCCTCTGTTTTTAGAGAACCCGAGACTAAATTGTTGATGGTGTAAATTTCATCATGCGTTAAATAGCGCCACTTTCCTATGGCAATCCCATCTAATTTAATATTCATAATTCGTATGCGCTTTAGCTTGATGACGTTGCATCCCAAAGCTTCACACATCCTTCTGATTTGTCGGTTCATACCTTGTGTTAAAATTACTCTGAATCTGTTTTTATCCTGTTGTTCAACAAAACATTTCTGAGTAATAGTTTCTAATATCGCTACTCCGCTTCCCATTTTCTTAATAAATTCCGCAGTTACAGGTCTGTCAATTGTTACAACATATTCTTTTTCATGGTTGTTTCCTGCGCGTAAAATTTTATTTACAATATCGCCATCATTTGTTAAGAAAATCAGTCCTTCCGAAGGCTTGTCTAATCTGCCGATTGGGAATATCCTTTTAGGGTGATTGATAAAATCAATGATATTGTCTTTATCTTTTAAATCAGTAGTGCTTGTAATTCCAACAGGTTTATTAAAAGCCAGATATATAGGTGCTTCCTTCGCCTTTAAAGGCTTCCCATCAATTTCGATAATATCTTCCGGATTAACTTTTGTTCCCATCTCCGGTTTTAGTCCATTAATGGTAACCCTGCCTCCTTCAATCAGCTTGTCAGCTTCTCTTCTGGAACAATATCCTGTTTCACTGATGAATTTATTTATTCGTGTTTGCATATCAATGGTTGGTACCTCTTAGGGTCAAAAGTATTTTTTTTTAAAGATAAACAAATTTATAGGTATATACGCTTAGAGCGCATTTTTAATTCATTGATTTTAG
>JAVHPR010000131.1:0-4806 GCA_036170695.1 Bacteroidia bacterium | reverse complement strand
ATTATACTATTAAGCCAATATTGTAAAAGTTATTTTGTCCCAATTCCTTATTTCAGCGGATATTGTTATTGTTAGCTGCCTGTTATGATCCCTGTATTTGATGGCATTGCCAATAAGATTGGAGAAAAGTTGATTGAGCAGATCCTGATCCCCGAAACAAGATGGAAGTTCTTCAACTATTACTTTTGCGGAAAACTGGTTTAGTTGAAATTTGAACGAATCAAGGATTGTTTTGAATAATTGGTTCATATCAATTTTCTTAACTGTCATCACTTGCTGCCCTGTTCTGGATATCTGTGAAATCCCTTTTATCAGCATATCCATTTTTGTAACACTCGACAAAACATAATTTAATGTTTGTGGTATTTCATTATCTGTAATATCAGTAATTCTGGCTTTTGTTGTTGTTTCAAGCTGGCTATCAGCCACAATTGATCTTATCGATTCGGTGTGTTCCTTAAAATACTGACTGAAGCCCTGTATATTGAGCAATGGCGACCTTAAATCATGAGAGGTTACTGAAATGAAGGTTTCAAGTTCCTTGTTTTTAGAAACTATTTCCTCTTCGACCTGCTTTCGCTCAGTGACATCAATAAAAATTTCGAGAGACGCAATTTGTCCATTATAAACCATTCCGGTTTGGGTGACTTCGAATACCCTTCCGCCTAAAACGTCTTTAATTTCACTAGTTTTGGTTTCTCCAATGTTTACCCCGTCAAGCAGTTGACAGCCAGGGCATTGCAATTTGTCGTCGCGGTATATTTCCCAGCATTTTTTTCCAACATTGTTTCCGGAAAATTGTTTTTTAAAATTTGTATTCCAAAAAAGAATATTACCTTTTTCATCCACAATATGCATTCCAAAAGGAATTGTTTGCAATAATGTTTTATTTAATCTGTCGCTTTCCTCTACCTTTGATTTAGCCAGAATTATCTCTTTCTCAGCGTTCTTCCGATCTGTGATATCCTGATGTGAACAAAGCAAGAACTGTTTACCGTTCAGTTCGATAATACTAACAGATACACTTAAAGGAAATACATGGCCCTCCTTATGAAAATGCTCTACCTCAAAGTGAACGAGTTCTCCCTTTGTTGCCCGGTATATAATTTCTGCTCTATCTTTTATTGTATTCTCCTTTAATACATCGAGGTTCCTGATGTCGAAATTATTAAGCTGTTCTATAGTATATCCGTGCATATCTGCAAAAGAATGATTCATTTCTGAAATAATTCCATCCAGAGTCATAATGATAATGCCTTCGTTTGATTTGTTGAACAGGTCGATGTAGCGTTTTTTACTTTCCTTTAATGCTTCCTCAGCCATCTTGCGGCTGGTAATGTCACGTTGAACTCCCAGAAATCCACTAATGTTTCCGTCACTACCAAAAATTGTGCTGCTTGCTCCTTCAATATCCACCAATGTTCCATCTTTGCGTTTGTTCTTGTATTCATTTCTTGCCTCTTTACCACTTAATAAGTTATCCCAAAAGTTTTTGTACATCTCAGCAGGATATTGCTCACTTTTCAAAACCCGCGGGGTAGTTTTACCTATAACTTCATCAGCTGTATAGCCATAAATTGAAGTGAAAGCGGGATTCACTGATGTGAATATTCCCTGGGAATCCGTAAGGAAAATGACATCTCCTGAATGGTTAACAGCTGTTTGCAGTTTTTTTAATTCTGTTTCCTTATGCCTGCGGTCAGTAATATCTTTGAATGTAACTACAGCCCCTTTGAGCTGACCTTGTTCAAAAATAGGGTTACTCATAAATTCGGCAAAAAAACTTGTTCCATCCTTTCTCCAGAATAATTCGCTTTTTTCGGAATGAACCTTTCCATCCTTAATGGTTGCGTATATCGGGCACTCTTCAGCCGGGTAAAAACTTCCGTCCGTTTTGGTATGGTGCCAGGTACTGTGGCTGGGATGACCAATAAGCTCTTTAGGCTTGTAGCCCAGCATTTTTGCACCTGCTTCATTTATGAAAGTATGATTACCCTGCAGGTCTAAGCCTAAAACTCCTTCAGCAATTGAGGACAGGATAAGTTCTTTCTCCAGAAATAATTTTGCTGATTCTCCTTCTGCCAGCTTGCGATCGGTTATATCCTGTGTTGTTCCGGTCATTGATAAGATATTGCCATTACTGTCGTAATCAGCTTTCCCCAGACCCAGCACCCACCTAATCTGCGCATCAGCCTTACGTATGATCCTGTATTCTTTATTGAAGGGAATCTGTTTCGGGATAACCTTGTTCATCAAATAATTATTTACCATTTCCCTGTCATCAGGATGAATGATCTCAAACCAGCTCTCAATATTTCTTTTATAGTTTTGATCAATTCCAAAGATCTGATCAAGGACTTCGGATGATTTCCAATTGCCGGAAGTAAAGTCGGTTTTGTAAGAACCAATGAATCCGCTCTTTTGAGATTCTTTAAAAAAATACTCGCTTTCCTCCAGTGCCTTTTCATTCTGCTTGCACTCGGTGATATCTTTTAACACTCCAAATACGATCCCTGATTTAGGATCAAATTCAGAGATTGATTGCACATCAATTATTTTTCCATCACTTTGTCGCTTAATTTTATATTCGACATCGTAAGGTATTTTTTCATGAATTGCTTTTCCGATTACTTCATCCAACATTGAATTGTATTCGGGCAAACGGAATTGTTTTAATTCATCCAGAGTAATTTCGATTTTATCAGTACCGTATATTCTTTTTGCACCCTCCGAAAGAAATACCATGTTATTATCAAGGCATAATTTCCAATGGCCACATTTAGCAACCTGTTCGCCGCGCTTTAGGTTTTCTTCGATTTCGCGCATTTCCTGTTCAACAAATTTTCGCTGTTCAATTTCTTTTTTTAAATCTTCCAGTAAATTAATTGTTGCTGCATGGCTTTTTTTCAATTCTTCAGTCTTTTCTTCAACCAATAAAATAAGTTGCTCCTGTTTCTTAAGTTCTTCAATGTTGGCTTTTTTAATTTTCACCATCGCTCTAATCTGCAAATAAAGCTCTAACTCGTCAATCGGTCTGGTAATAAATGCTTCCGCACCTAAATCCAACACTTTTATAAGGCTCGCTTTATCACCTTTCAGAGCAGTAATAAAAACAACAGGAATTTCTTTTAGCTTATGGTGTGCTTTTAGTTTTTCACAAACTTCAAAGCCGTCCATACCTGGCATTACAATATCAAGGAGGATTACATCGGGGTCCTCATCAATTGCCAATTCAATGCCTTGAGGGCCATTTGTAGCAATCATGGTGATTGCATTTGGAAAGGTTTCAAATATCAATGCCTTGATGCTAATCAGGTTATCCGGATTATCATCAATAGCAAGAATCTTTATTTTATTAATTTCCATCAATTAGTCCTTAATTAGAAAACAAAATTTTATCAATATGTTTTGTGATATAAATATCCGGTCTATAAAAAATGCCCTCGTGAAAAAGGGAGCCAGGGGCTTGTATTTATTGCAAATAAAGCGTTTGTAGTGCCCATGAAGTGTTTTACTTTTTGTGCTAAATTAAAGTTCTGATTTGACGTATCAGGTAGACTAAACTACAAATGAAACGTAGTTGTGGTATCAACAATTTGTAGTAAAAACGCGGACAATCAGAAAGGGGAGGGGCGCACCTTATTTCGTAAATAAACATCATAAAAAGACTTCGTATTTTTTTTCATTTGTAATTTAAGAGGGAAAAGGTGTTTTTTCCACAATAAAAATAAATAGCCAAACTATCCGCAAAATTTCATTGCAAATATAAAAAATTAAACTTATAAAAAGAGATATATGTCATATAATTAGCAAGGCTTATTCTGTTTACAGATAAAATATATTAAACTGAGAGAGTCGCCGATTTGTGAAAAAAAACAAATAAAAGCACGTAAATATTGGCAATGTGGGAGGTGGTAGCAAGTTTGCTTAGATAGGAAATATCTGAAAGCTTGAACCGAAATTTATTTTGGAAAGGAATGTAAAAATGATGTGCGTCATATTGTAGTGGGGCGCAAATTAAAAGATTACGAGGGTGATTTTAAAGTTTTTACTTTCTCGCTGATATCAAATCTGTAATGTGTACCCTGCAAATTAAATTCATTGAGTTATTAAATTTGTAGTTTTGCTGAGGTCTCAAATTAGAGTTCCGATTGGACGCTACTTATCCATCTAAGATTTATAAATCGATATTTTGTTCAAATGCATAGCGCATCAGTTCGGCATTAGTTTGAAGTTTCATTTTCCCTAAAATGCGCAAACGGTATGTGCTGATTGTATTAATACCAAGCACAAGAATTTTAGAAATTTCAGTTATACTCCTGCCGGATGCAATTAGCTTAAATACTTCCAGCTCTCGTTTGGATAGCAATATTTCAATCGGTTGAGGACGATCAACAGATATACTTTCGACAAGTAATTCGGAAACAGAAGCAGAAATATATTTTTTTCCGGCTAAAATTTTTTTCACGGCAAGGAGCAATTCTACCGAATTACAACTTTTAGTAATATAGCCCGAAGCCCCCAATTGCAGTGCCCGGACGGCAAATTGATCTTCGCCGTGCATACTAAACATTAAAACAGGAGTTGCAGGATATTCTTTTTTAACCTGCAAAAGCAGATCAAAACCTGAACGGCCGGGCATTGAAATATCTGTGAATATCAGATTGTAATTATCCTGCATAATCAATTCAAGCGCCTCGTCAACGGAGGAGGCTTCGCTGATTTGCACTTTTGGAAATTCGTCGAGTAATATATTTTTATAGGTATATACGCTTAGAGCGCATTTTTAATTCATTGATTTTAGGC
>JAVHPR010000130.1:0-4812 GCA_036170695.1 Bacteroidia bacterium | reverse complement strand
CATACTATTGATATCTTATTGACAATCAATTGTTAGTCATGCGGTAGCCCTGAATTTGTCCCCCCCTTTCTTTACGATTCGTAGTATTAAGAATCATTTTTCGTAAATTCGCGCAATTGAAAGCATTTCATTAAAAGACAAATAATTTATTAATGTTTTTTCTTTGTCCGAAAAGTCAATAATTAATTCAGCATAACAATTTTATAAACAGGAACCACAAACTATTATTTGACTAATTAACCAACACTATGTACCCATCAATATATTATGCAGTAAAAGATTTATTTGGACTGGATTTGCCCTTCCTTAAAATGATACAGAGTTTTGGTTTTTTTGTAGCCATGGCATTTTTAACGGGTGCGTATTTTTGGACACTTGAATTAAAAAGAAAGGAAAGAGAAGGTCTCATACATTCAAATATAGTTAAAACATTAAAAGGGGCAAAAGCAACAATTGCAGAACTTGCGACTTCCGCCATTGGAAGCTTTTTATTGGGATACAAAATAATATACATAATCCTTAATTTTTCGGCATTTACAGAAAACACACACGCTTTTTTACTTTCAATGAAAGGCAATTTGTTAGGTGGATTAATTTGTGCAGCACTTTTCACTTATTTAAAATATCGTGAAAAAGATAAAGCAAAATTAGCGACACCTGTTTGGATAGAAGAGGAAATACATCCCTACCAACATGCCGGTAATTTGACACTCATTGCCGCTTTTGCCGGAATAGTGGGAGCGAAAATTTTCCATAATCTTGAAAATTGGGATGAATTTATTGCAGACCCTGTAGATGCATTGATTTCATTTAGCGGCTTAACAATGTATGGCGGACTTATTTTAGCATCTATTGCTTTAATTTATTATGGTAAGAAAAATAAAATTACAATCACTCATTTAATAGATTCCTCAGCACCTACTTTAATGATCGGATACGCTGTTGGTCGCATAGGTTGCCACGTTGCCGGCGATGGTGATTGGGGCATAAACAATATTTCGCCGAAACCCACTTGGTTAAACTGGTTGCCTGATTGGATGTGGAGTTATGACTATCCCCATAATGTAAATAGTGTTGGTGAGCCTATCGCAAATTGTCTCGACCTAAAATATTGTAATCACCTTGTGCCAAATGTATATCCTACGGCATTTTATGAAACTATAATGTGTTTAATTTTGTTTTTTGTACTTTGGTATTTACGAAAAAAGATTACTACGCCGGGTATGTTATTTTCTATTTATCTTATCTTTAATGGCGTTGAGCGTTTCTTTATCGAAAAAATCCGTGTGAATACATTGTATCACATAAACAACTTCGCATTTACTCAAGCGGAACTTATTTCAACAATATTGTTTTTACTTGGTTGTATTGGTATATGGTATTTTAAAAAACTGGAAAAGAAATCAATTTGATACCACAAATGATGAAGTTTATTTTCAAGCTATCAATTTAGGAGATTCTATTATTTACTTTTTGCCAATTTGTTCTGAAATATTCATTAACAATAATCACTATAATGAATTAAAAAGAAGAATCAGTAAATAAACTTATTTTTCACAAAATCTTTGGTAAAAAAACAATCAGTCCAATTACAATTGCAGCAATTGCAGCAATCAAAACCGCGCCGGCAGCAACATCTTTTACCTTTTTTGCATGTAGATTAAAACCGGGTGAAACCAGATCTGTTAAAAATTCAATGGCTGTATTCAGCATTTCAGTTGCTATAACTATAGCAATTGCGATAGTCAATAAACACCAATCATAACTGTTTACTTTAAATATATATCCAAAAACAACAACTAGAACTGCTGCAAAAGCATGAATCCATGCATTATGCTGAGTTCTAAAAAAAGTAAAAATCCCTTCAATTGCATATCCAAAACTTTTAATTCTGTTGCTCAATGAAAATTGTTTATTGTTGTTCATGTCTCTTGTGATTTATCAATGAAATTAATGTCCAATAGGTCATTAACAAAAATACAGAAAAGAAAAATGTAACACCCACCATTCGTGGATTATTCAAAGGGTGCAGTAACAAATTTAGAATATCAGAAAACAAATCAACAGGGTTGGTGACAATGTCCCAGCTGTTCCAACGCGGGTAACGCCCCAGATAAATTCCAAAACTGCATAAGGTAATTAATAATACAATAATGGCGTTTACAAAATTTGTTGGAAAACGGAATTTCAAAAAATCATGAATTTCAAAAAGCGATGCATACCCTAATAATAAGCCGTTCCAGGCAAATGAGAATATTAACACTAAATCAAACCAAAGTGGAATACCTTGATGTGTTTGCAAATGAAAAAGGTCAGTAATAATATAGGGCGAATTCGGCCAAAAAATTAACCAGCCACAAAACAAACAGACAAGTTTAAAATTTGACTTGGACTTTCGTCCCGCTTCCGTAAGAAGCAAAGCAAATACAAAAGGAATCCAAGCTAGAAATAAATTCCAAACCAGCGAGGTAAAATAAAAATTTTCAAGCCACAAAATCCTGCAATATAAAAGCATTAAGCTCATTGCAGAGGATACTGCTAATATTTTAATTAATCTGTTTTTCATTTTTTTTGATTTGAGTATTAATATTTAAGAAATATTTGAATCACGAGATGTATAAAACAATATGATGCGCTGTCATCCTGAGCCTGTCGAAGGAGTTGCGATAGCTTGCCCACATGCTTCTATAAGCTCAGCATGACATACGTACATTACATTTTCCAACCTATTACCCGTTTTAAAATAAGAAGTATAGCAATCAAAATAAAACCCTCCCCCATGCCAAACAACCACCAATTAAAATAATGTGGGATATAGTTTGCCACTTCTTCAAACATATTGGTATTGTTGGATAATGTCCACACAGCCTTGTCTGTTCCATTAAGCATTAAATACATGCTATAATCCCACATGAACGAACAAATTATTATGCTACTTCCTATAATCAAAAACATCCAGTTAATAAAACTGAGGTGAATTTGTTTTTCTTCTTCCTGATTATAAACAATAATGAGAGCAAGCAAAATCATTGTGGAGGAAACAATGCAAGGTGCAATTACAGGTCCGACCCAAGGAACCGGAATAAGAAATAAAATATCCCAGGTAAATAATGATTCAGGCCAGCAGAGTAGAACTTTTAAAAACACATAATAAAAAATATCCCAAACTGCAAAACTGTAAATAAAAAACGCAAATCGTTGAACAGCATTTTTCCCTGCAATCACTCCTGCAACAATAAGCATGATAATAGTTGCCGCTTCACGCCAAAATTCCGTAACAGCAATATCAGGTGAAACAGGTATTAGGGGAAATCTAAACCCACCGGGATAATAAATTTTTCGTAAATAAACTACCACTGAAGTTTCAAGATAGCCCATTGCAATGGCGAAAATGGTCAGGTAAATTATTGTTTTGGTGATTGATTTCATAATTAATTATTTATTATTCCAGGATTTTTACTTAATCACTGTTGCAATGATATTTGTCTTCGGTAATTCTTTTTTCAATTTTTCAAGAACCTGTTTAGTCACCATTCCAAGAGATAATTGTCTTAATTTTTTCAACTCATATAAGGGAGCAAAATCATTAATATTATTATTTGAGATGTTTAATACCTGAAGATTTAAAAGTTTTTTTAGAAAATCAATATTATTTATTCCGCAATTATCAATCGAAAGAGTTTTCAAATTAATCATTTGAGTCAATGAAATTGTTTCATTCAGTTGATTACCGCTTACAAACAAGTTTTCTAAACCAGAATAAGCAACAAGGGGATAAAGCGTCTGAAGTTTGTTTCGTGATATATCCAAGGATTTTAGCGATTGGATTAATGGTGAATTATCGTGTTCCACAACACCGGTTTTTCGCAAATAATAACTGGCAGAAAGAGGAAGTATATTCTCTAATTGATTGTCGGAAAGATTAAGATATTCAAGGCTAATAAAAAAACTTAATTTTTCAAATAACGCAGCATCATTTATTGATATTTGGTTGTTTTGAAGATTTAACCTGAGCAATTTAGGAAGCGCAGGCAATGCACTTTTTTTAGAAACAATTGCACCTGAAAGGTTCAGTTCTATCAAGTTTGGCAACAATTGTAGAGGCGCAAAATCATTGCAATTAATATTATTCAAACTTACTAATACTTTCATTGCTTGCGACACATTCAGAAATGTATAAATCAATGTTCATAATGGTTTCAAAGATGTTAGATGTTGCCTAAGCAATGAAGTTATTAGTAGCGTACCTAATTTTTTTAAAACAGGCAAAGTCTTTAAATTCAAGAATGGATTATCAGACAAATCCAGAACGGTAATAACAGGTGCATTTAATAGCGGAGAAACATTTTTGATAGTATTGCCCGATAATGAAAGTGAATGAAGATTATTCATGACCGGGAAATAATCAATAGAATCAAGCCGATTGGAATTCAAATACAAATTTTCCAAAGATGTGAACTTGTTTAACTCGCTTAAATCTTTCAGATAATTATTTGAAAAATAGAGCGATTGCAGATTATTTAACATTTCAAGAGGTTTCAAGGTCTCCAAATAATAATTTTGTAAATCAATTTCCTTAATATTTTGTTTCAGCAGAAATATCTCTTTATATACACGTCTTTTTTCAAAACAAAACGACTGCCACTCCATTTTCTCCATTTCATCCAGAAAGCAATATAACTTGTGGTGCAGAGCTGGCTTATAATTTAAATTCACATAATCATACCGATACGAATCAGATCGCGAAAAGTAATTATCATCTAAAGTTTCGGTGTTATTAACAATTTGATTGTCAACAACTTAACTCTGTAA
>JAVHPR010000129.1:0-4829 GCA_036170695.1 Bacteroidia bacterium | reverse complement strand
ATTTCCATAATAATTTACGTACTTCGTTTTTTAATTTTGACAAAGTTAAGAAAAATAGTTTTTCCTGATTTTAATTTTTGGCATGATTTTGGCTTGCAATCAGGGGAAATTTAACCCATAAAATAAAAATGATTAAATTTTGTTTACCATGAAAAAAGTAATTTTTACAGTATGTTCAGTTTTTGTATCAACCGTATTTGTTTTAGCACAAACTACCGGTAAAGTTGGAGAAAAGTCTGCAACTGCAACTCCTGCGGTTGTTACCAGTCTGGCTGAAATGACTTTTGATACTGATGTTCACGACTTTGGAACTATAGATTACGCAGGCAATGGAACCTATGAGTTTAAATTTAAAAATACCGGTACTGAGCCATTAATTATAAGTGATGCAAAAGGTTCGTGCGGTTGTACGGTTCCTACTTACCCTAAAAACATACCGATTAAACCGGGTGAGACACAAGCCATTAAAGTTACCTATGATACAAAACGTGCTGGTAATTTTACAAAAACAGTTACCATTAATTCAAATGCCAAAACACCTCAAAAAGTAATTACTATTAAGGGGATTGTTTCAGCTGCGCCTACTGATGAAGCATTCCCATCCAATGGAAAAAAAGATGATGGTGCAACTCCGTTTGAAAAACATTAAAGAATAATAATAACCTGAATAATTAAATAATAATTTTAAAATCTTAAACAATGAAAAAAACAGTATTCTCTATCGGCTTAATGTTATGCGTTGCAATTGGAGCAAATGCGCAAGAAACAAAAACAGCTAAACCAGCGCCCGAAACAACAACGCCGAACCCGATAAATCCTAATGCTCCTAAATTCAAATTTGAAAATGAAGTAATGGATTATGGTACTATTGCGCATAATGCAGATGGAAATCGTGAATTCAAATTTACAAATGTTGGTAAAGAGCCGCTAATTATTTCTAATGCTGTAGGTTCATGTGGTTGCACAACTCCGGTTTGGCCTAAAGAACCAATTAAACCAGGTGCTTCAGCGATTATTAAAGTACATTATGCAACTGAAAGAGTGGGAGCTTTCGAAAAAACAATTACATTGACTTCAAATGCTGACACCCCTTCAAAAGTTATTAAAATTAAAGGTGTTGTTAATCCTGACCCAACCCCGGCTGTTACTGCACCTCCAGCTGAAATTAAAAAATAAGTTTTGTTTGTTTTTTTAGTATCTCTCAAATCCCCCTCTTATATTTTAGAGGGGGATTTGTTGTTTTATTCGTTTCTTTGTATCCCGATTATAAGTTAAATATAAAATTGGACAACTAAACCACTGCACTGAATTGTGGAGGTTTAAATTAAAGAATGAAATTCTTTTAATAGCTGCTAATTTAAAACGTCATTGCGAATCACGCTTTTGGGGAGTGATGAAGCAATCTCAAACTAGTAAATGAGATTGCGGAGTTTATCCTGAGCCTGACGAAGGGATCGCGAAAAGCGCTCTCGCAATGACGGTAATATTGAAATTTTGTAGAAACTGAAAGTCTTGCACTGAAAGTGCATAGTTTTGAACTAATGAACTGAAACAATAAATTATAAAATAAATATGCCAAAAATTTCTCTTAAAGGCAGCGCCATGCCTTCATCTCCAATACGTAAGTTAGTTCCGTATGCTGATATTGCTAAAAAATCAGGACGCAAAATATACCATTTAAATATTGGTCAGCCTGATATTGAAACGCCAAAAATAATGTTAGATGCTATTAGAAATGCAGATATTAAAGTGTTGGAATATTCCCATTCTGCCGGTTTTGAATCGTATCGAAAAAAATTAGCAGACTATTATAAAAGCTTTAATATTAATATTGATGCAAACGAAATAATTATTACTACAGGTGGGTCAGAGGCTATTCAAATAGCAATGATGACCTGCTTTAATTCCGGTGATGAAATTATTATTCCGGAGCCGTTTTATGCCAATTACAATGGTTTCTCCGTTGCAGCCGATGTAATTGTAAAACCTGTAAAATCAACTATTGAGAATGGATTTGCTTTGCCACCAATTTCTGAATTTGAAAAGTTAATTACTCCGAAAACAAAAGGGATTATGATTTGTAATCCTGGCAATCCTACCGGGTATTTGTATTCCAGGAAAGAACTGGAATTGTTGAAAGAGTTAGTAATCAAGTATGATTTATTTTTACTTTCTGATGAAGTTTATCGTGAGTTTTGTTATGATGGTAAAGAGTATGTATCGGTGATGCATTTGGAGGGGATTGAAAACAATGTTGTACTGCTCGATTCAATTTCAAAACGCTATAGCGCATGTGGCGCACGTATCGGAGCATTGATTTCTAAAAACAAAGAGGTGATGACTGCTGCTATGAAATTTGCACAGGCACGTTTAAGCCCTCCAACATTCGGGCAAATAGGAGCAGAGGCTGCTTTAAATACTCCCAAAGAATATTTTGTTAAAGTCCAAAAAGAATATGTTGAACGAAGGGATTTTATTATAGAAGCCTTAAATAAAATAGAGGGCGTATTTTGTCCGAAACCAAGCGGAGCTTTTTATTGCATCGCCCGTTTACCAATTGATAATTCCGACAAATTTTGTCAATGGCTATTGGAATCATTCGAATTTGAAGGCGAAACGGTAATGTTAGCACCAGCTTCAGGGTTTTATTCAACGCCGGGTTCCGGGACAAATGAAGTCCGGTTAGCGTATGTTTTAAAGAAAGAAGATTTGAAAAAAGCAATGATTTGTCTTGAAAAGGCGCTGAAAGTTTATCCTGGCAGGACATTGTAAATTCTTGCTGAAATGTTGAGCACAAAATGTGGCGTTGATAATTTTCCCATTTATTAAAATCTTAAATTTTAACTAATGTGGAAATTTATAGAAGAATTGCGGGTGTTAGCACAATAGTAATGAGTAAATCAAGCATTGTTAATCTGGTTTAAGCATCTCATAAAGGCATCGCGCATTCCTTCGTACTGTGTTTCTTTGCCGTACTCACTTGATTGATGCGCTTCATTGATGGTTTCATTTGAATGCGAAATCTCTTGATTTAACCATTGAACCATTTGCTGTAGCTGTTCTGGATTCATGGGTTTAAATTTTTAAATTGTATTTCTTGAACGTTTATTAGGTGATTTTACTTTTTCATCATTTGCGTTGTTAAACTTATTTAAGAATTTCTGAAAGGCATCACGCATTCCCTGATATTGCAATTCCCTACCATAATTGTTTGTTTGATGAGCCTCTTGTATGGACTCGGTCAAACGCACAATTTGTATATTAAGCCATTTAATCAACTGTTGTAATTGCTCTGGATTCATTGGCTGCAAATTATGTTATCATTGAAAATTAAAATTTAATAGCAATTTAAGTGCAAATGGTAAAGTGAAATACGCAAGCTATTTTTGGTTTGTTGTACGGTGGCTCTAAATAATTAGTTTCATCTCATTCCAAAATAGGTAAATTTTGAAGATAGTTGTCAACTGTTTTATTAACATTGTCGTTTGGTTTTGCTTTATTCTATTGATTTTTAGTTGTTTAAAGTTTTTTTGTAAGTGCAGGGAAAAATAAAATTCAAAATTTTTTTTTTAAATGTTTAATAAATTTGTTGATCAGCTAAAAATTCGGTTGCAGAAGCCTTTACCAGGGCTGCCTGCTCAATTATTGATGGCTCCTCTCGCAAGGAAACGTTTTGAGAAAATCGATCCCGAAAAATATAATCCTGTAAAGAGTGCTGTTCTGATTTTATTATTTCCGGTTGGAGATAACGTTCATACTTTACTTATTCAACGCCCTGTTTATGAGGGGGTGCATAGCGGCCAGGTTGCATTTCCAGGTGGTAAGTTTGAAGAAATTGATATTGATTTGAAGCAAACAGCTATACGCGAAACTTTTGAAGAAGTGGGTGTGCCTGCCAAAGATGTTGAAATCATTGGTAAACTGACAGATTTATTTATTAAAGTCAGCAATTTTATAGTTTCTCCATATATAGGTTATGTCAATAAACAGCCTGATTTTATTATAGATGCATATGAGGTCCAGAAAATTATACCGGTTGGTTTGTTTAGTTTAAATGATAGTGGGATAAAATCTATAAAAACAGTTAGTCGCAATAATGGATATAAAATCAGAACTCCATATTATGATATTGACGGCTTAACAGTGTGGGGTGCAACAGCAATGATGATAAGCGAATTGAATGTTGTTGTTGAAGAAACGAAGCTAATTTCTCTTTGATGGATTTTGGAATTTGGGCGTTCCCCTTCTAAAAAGAAGGGGCGGGCTTTCCACTTCAATCTTTTCTCAAGGGAGAAAAGGATTTCCGTTACTATCCCTAACGCAAACGTCTATACATCGTCTTTGTCAATTACTTATACTAAACCGCTAACAAGATGAAAAAAGGTCATTCTGAATTTATTTCGGAATCCAATTCCAATAGATGCTGAAACAAGTTCAGCATGACAACGCATTGATAAACTTGTTAGCGGTTTAGTATTTTATACAGGATACTTCACATCGTCTGTCATCCCGAGCTTTCGCGAGGGATCTTGTTATTATTGCAGATACTGCTTATGAATAAATAGATCCCTCTTGGCAAAGGGCCAATCGGGATGACGTCGAGGATAAAAACAGGTGTAAACAGAGTAAGAAAAACTTAACAAATGCGTATAGGTCAAATTTCCCTAATTTCATAATTTAAGATGCCATCGCACATATTTCGACAGGTTGCCAATGACACACTATACAGCTGGCTGTTTTTCAATTACTTACAATATTACTTTTTTATGAAATATAATTTATTGCTTATCTGCTTTAGACATGTAAAAAAATAGTATCTTAGCTCCTTA
>JAVHPR010000128.1:0-4857 GCA_036170695.1 Bacteroidia bacterium | reverse complement strand
AAGGAGCTAAGATACTATTTTTTTACATGTCTAAAGCAGATAAGCAATTTTTTTATTTTAACGGTGGTAGCAATTACCTACACGTCCTGTTCAAATAACAATACAAATAACAAGCCGGTTTCCGAGTCACAAGTAAGCTCAAGAGAGGATGCGAAGCAAAACAAAGCCCTTATTGCGCCTAATATCATTTTAATTAGTAATCCCAAAATTGTAATTGCCGACACCTGCCCCCCACCCATCAATATTATAATACCCAAAACCAACCATACGATTACTTCAAAAGATGGAAAAACATTAAAATATTCACCGCCCGAAACAACAAAAGCAGGCTTCCTGTCTATAATGCAAAATTACAATACTGACGACGGTCTTGCAATTGATTTTATTAGCTGCGGCTTGATAGCGAAAAGGGGAGATCTTTGGTTCGGTACCGAAGGAGGAGGAGTAAGTAGATACGACGGGAAATCCTTTACCAATTATACTATTGCCCAGGGATTAGCCAATAATTTTATAAAGTGCATGCTCGAAGATATAGAGGGAAATATCTGGTTCGGTACTCATGGTGGTGGTGCCAGTAAATATGATGGAAAATCGTTTATCAATTATACAACCGCACAAGGATTAGCTAATGATATTGTTTTGAGCATTACTGAAGATCAAACGGGAAATATTTGGTTGGGCACCAAAGGAGGAATATCTAAATTCAACGGGAAATCATTTATTAATTTTACTACACAGGATGGATTAGCCAATAATTTTATAAGGTGCATAATCAAAGACAAAAAGGGCAACCTTTGGTTCGGAACTTCTGGTGGAGGTGTAAGTAAATTTGACGGAAAAACTTTTACCAATTATACCACATTGCAGGGGTTGGCAATGAATACAGTGTGGAGTATAAAGGAGGATAAATCTGGAAATATCTGGTTTGGGACCTATGGAGGAGGAGTGTCGCGATACAATGGCAAATCCTTTACCAATTATACAACAGTTCAGGGATTACCAGATAATGTTGTTTTTAGTATTTCGGAAGATAAAACCGGAAATATCTGGTTCGGCACGCAGAGTGGAGTGTGTAAATATGATGGGGGAACTTTCACCAATTATACCACAGCGCAAGGATTAGCTAATAATATTGTAAAGTGTATTATTGAAGATAAAACCGGAAATCTGTGGATTGGAACAAAAGGCGGTGGAATATGTAAATATGATGGAAAATCATTCACCAATTATACCACAGCGCAGGGATTAGCAAACAATGTTGTGTTCAGCATCAAAGAAGATAAAACGGGAAATCTTTGGTTCGGAACCAATGGCGGAGGCGTTTGTAAATATGATGGGAACCGGGTTGAAGCAATAGAAAGTGGTGATGATATTGCACAGAAAAACCAACAAGATCTAAAAAAAGAAAATGGAAAATTTGTCAAATCTTTTACCAATTATACAAAAGCTCAGGGTTTAGCAAATGATGTTGTTTTGTGCATCACCAAAGATAAAACAGGAAATCTATGGTTCGGCACAGAGGGTGGAGGATTGTGCGAATATGATGGTAAATCCTTTACTAATTATACCATGGCACAAGGATTAGTCAACGATAATATAAAATGTATTATCGAAGATAAATTGGGAAACTTGTGGTTTGTGACCACTAAAAAAGGTATTTGTAAATATGATGGGAAACGCGTTGAGGCAATTGAAAGAGGAGATACAATTGCTCAACAAACCCAACAGGATCTAAAAAAAATAAAGGGGAAACTTGTTAAGTCCTTTACAAATTACACCTCCATTCAGGGATTAGCCAATAATGATGTAACTTGTATCACCGAAGATAAAAAAGGAAATCTTTGGTTTGGCACATTTGGCGGTGGTGTTAGTAAATATGATGGACAGGCTACCTCCAGTGGAGGAATGAGCGGGACTGTGGGCAAGTTTACCAATTTTTCTACTGCTCAAGGACTTTCCAATGCCGATATATTGTGCATCACCGAAGATAAATCAGGAAATCTTTGGTTTGGCACTTCCGGCGCAGGAATTTGCCGCTATGATGGAAAATCTTTTACTAATTATTCAACAGCACAAGGGCTTCCAGATAACACAGTGACTCAAATATTGATTGACTCACAACAACATATAATTATAGGCACAAATCTGGGTATCGCTGTTCTTAAGTCCTTTGCTCCAATTGCTGCCATGGTAAAAGATGAAAGAGTTCAAAACAATATACCAGCTGAGAATATTTTGAATAATGAAGAATTGAAAAACTACATTCCGGTTTTTGAAATATATAATTCTGCAAAAGGATATCCTGTAAAAGATGTAAATGCTGGTCAAAATACAATGTTTCTGGACAGCAATGGAAAAATATGGATTGCAACTGGCTCAGATAAAACAGCATTGGTTCGATTTGATTATGCATCATTAAATAAAAATGAAAAGCCCCCAGATGTATTTATTCATGCTGTAAAAATAAATAACTCAACTATTTGTTGGTATGACCTGTTACAGATTCGTAAATTCGTAAAAGATTCGTTATCCGTACCGCCTAATATTAATGAGGAAGTTACAACCTTAAAAAGAACCTTAACCGATGCGGAGCGCGATAATATGCGAAACAAATTTGGCGATATTAAATTTGAAGGCATAACAAAGTTTTATCCATTACCAGAAAATCTTATTTTACCGCAGGGGCACAATAGTATAACATTCGATTTTGCAGCCAATGAACTTTCCAAACCGTATCTTATCCAATATCAATATATTTTGGAGGGTTATGAAAATGAATGGAATCCGGTAACAAATAAAACTACTGCCACATTTGGTAATATCTTTGAAGGCTCTTATACCTTTAAATTAAAAGCACAAAGTCCATTTGGTGTTTGGAGTGAGCCAATAACTTATTCTTTTAAAGTGTTGCCACCATGGTGGAGAACCTGGTGGATGTATAGTATTTATGGCATTTCAGCCATTATATTGATTGTGAGCATTGTGTGGTTAAACGGAAAACGGTTAAGAGCAAGAGCAACGGAACTGGCAGAAGAAGTGCGTAAAGCAACAATTACTATTACGGAACAAAAGATTGAGGTGGAAGAGCAAAAGAAAGTAGTAGAAGGAAAAAATAAGGACATTATTGATTCTATAAACTATGCAAAAAGGATACAGGTAGCATTATTAAAAGAGGAAGAGCATGTTAGTGAGCATCTGCCTGAGCATTTTATTTTCTTTAAACCAAAAGACATTGTAAGTGGCGATTTTTATTGGGCATTGATAAAAGGAAAATATTTTTATCTGGCAGCTGTGGATTGTACCGGACATGGAGTACCGGGAGCATTTATGAGTATGCTTGGTATTGCTTTCCTGAATGAAATAAACGCAGATGTCCAAAATTTATCGCCTGCTGAAATTCTCAATCAATTGCGTAATAAAATAATAAAAGAACTTAAGCAAACCGGTATGGAAGATGAAAGTAAAGATGGCATGGACATATCATTGATTTGTTTGGATCTTGAAACTAAAGAATTACAGTGGGCTGGTGCAAATAATCCATTATACCTGATTAAAAATGATGTGTTGAGCCAAATTAAACCAAACAAGCAACCTATCAGTTATCAGGAAAATATGTTGCCCTTTTCTAATCATATTTTAAAACTTGAAAAAGGAACAGCATTCTATCTTTTTACTGACGGTTTTGCCGACCAGTTTGGTGGTGTTCAAGGAAAAAAATTTAAGTACAAATCATTACAAGACTTCCTGGTATCAATTAGCAAAGAAACGATGGTAATACAAAAACAAAAACTAAAGGAAGCCTTTGAAGACTGGAAAGGCAATTTAGATCAGGTGGATGATGTTTGTCTAATCGGAGTAAGGGTTTAAATCTATCGCCGATAGGAATATTAGTGGTAATTATAAAAAAATGACACAAACAAAATGACAAACGATTATTTGGACAGTGTAAAAAAACAATTTGAGTATTACAAAATGCTAGGCGATAAAACTTTTACCCAACTTCCTGACGAAAAACTTTTTTTGCAATACAACGCAGACAGTAATAGTATTGCGACAATTGTGAAACATTTGTGGGGAAACATGCTATCACGGTGGACAGAATTTTTAACGACAGACGGGGAAAAAGAATGGAGAAATCGAGAAGCGGAATTTGAAAATGACATCATAACAAGACAAGAACTTTTAGACAAATGGAATGAAGCCTGGAAATGTCTATTCACCGCATTAAATACTTTGACAGTTGACGACTTGCAAAAAGAAATCTATATCCGGAATCAAGGACACACAATAACAGAAGCAATAAACAGACAATTAGCACATTATCCATATCACATAGGACAAATAGTTTTTCTCGGAAAAATGCATTGTGATAAAAGCTGGAACTCCTTATCAATACCGAAAGGGGATTCCCAGGCATATAACGCGGACAAATTTTCAATACCAAAACATAAAGGACATTTTACGGACGAGATTATTGACAAGAAAAAAGAATAACTATCGCTAACATTACCTAGCCAAAACGGCTGTTCATAGCCTGTTTCAAGCTTTGAGTTCACAATAAAAATCGGTCGTGGCAAAACGCAGCGACCTGAGTTCGCCAACTTGTAGACATTTACACTAAAAAAAATAAATACTAAACGCCACGACTCATCCTTGAGTAGTAACCAATGTTAAATAGAATCCAACAATAATGAAAACAAAAAAACTAATCCTGACAGCTTTTGTTCTCACAACAATCGGCTTATCTATGCCGCGAAAGATTTATTCTCAAACTGCTGACAGTTCCAGATTCGGTGTTTTTGGAGCTTAGGAATTGGGACAAAATAACTTTTACAATATTGGCTTAATAGTATAATT
>JAVHPR010000127.1:0-1002 GCA_036170695.1 Bacteroidia bacterium | reverse complement strand
GTTATTTAACTGAATACTATTTTGTTGAATACTTTTTAAGGGACGACTATTTAGTGTCTGTCCACAAAGTCAGTGTTTGATTCAGAACTTAGCGAAACGATTTCACTGCCTGTTCCGAACTTGTTTCGGAAAACACCTTAAAAAACTTGTAGTGAGCCTGTCGAACTATAAAAATAAATGTGAGTAATGTTCGAGTTCTCCGCTCAGGCGGAACGAAGTTTTTAAGAATCAGGAGTTCCGCCTAAGCAGAATGACTGATTTTAAAAACGAGAATAACGCAGAACTTAGCGAAGCGATCTCACGAACACCTTTAAAAAATAAAAATAATTGTGAGTAAATCGGACATTATGGACAAACACTATTTATATCCATATTTCCCCTTCCATCTTTGTGCAAGAAATACTAAAATTTCTTTTTCTTTAACTGTTGTTTGTGGGCTATAAAAGCAAGTTCCCGAAATTTTATCTGGAAGAAATTCTAAATCAACAAAATTATTTTCAAAACTATGAGCATATTTGTAATCTTTTCCATAGCCAATATTTTTCATTAATTTGGTTGGTGCATTTCGCAAATGAAGCGGAACTGGTAAGTCTCCGGTTTTTTCAACCGATGCAATAGCTTCATCAATAGCCATATACGAAGAATTACTTTTTGGCGAAGTAGCAAGATAAACAGCAACTTCTGAAAGAATAATTCTCGATTCGGGCATTCCTATTATATTTATAGCCTCAAAGCAACTTGTTGCAAGTAAAAGAGCGTTAGGGTTTGCAATACCAATATCTTCTGCTGCAAGAATGAGCATTCGTCGTGCAATAAACTTAATGTCTTCGCCACCCGCAAGCATGCGTGCCAGATAATATACAGCAGCATTTGGGTCGCTTCCACGAATAGATTTTATAAATGCTGAAATAATATCGTAATGTTGTTCACCGTTTTTATCGTAAGCAGCAATGTTTTGCTGAAGAACATCAACTACTTTTTTATTGTTAATTATTATTTCTT
>JAVHPR010000126.1:0-4894 GCA_036170695.1 Bacteroidia bacterium | reverse complement strand
TTTATTGAAATGCGACAACAAACTTGTAAAAGTTATTTTGTCTCAATTCCTAAGGTGAAGAATCTTATCCAGTGGTCCTGAAATATCAATATTGTTGTTAATTTTCTCTCTTCCTTTTTTCGAAAAGAGTTTCCAATATGGCTCATTTACGAGGAAAGCCTTTAACAGGTATGGAACTGCTTTAATTGCAAAATTATAAACCTTTGGGCTGTATCCACCTGATATCTCATGAGCATAGTTTTCAATTATCTCTTTTAAAATTTTTTCTTTTTCGTTTGAATTTGCGGAATAAAAACGTTCTTCCACATCAGACCAAAAAATAATTTCAGATCTGCTGTGTTTTGAATTTTTTTTACTTTTTATTCGTTTTTTTTCAAGATAAATTGTATCAAATATAATATTGTCTATAGTAATTTCATCAGACCTTTTACAATAGGCCATCTGATCTTTCAGCGTCTGTTCGATTACCTGATTTATTGCGTTGGCTATGTCTTCCCTTTTCATTGCTTGTAATTGGTCAATTAAAAGTAATAATATTTATTAAATTAATTCTATTTCGGTAAATCAAAAAAAATCTTTTTGAAATAATGAATATTCCGGTTAAGGTTTATGTGCAATGAATTTTGGAATTTTGGAATTGATAAATTTCGTTAAATATAATATTGTCTATTAAAGGATTTGATGTTGTCTAAAGAAGTTGTAATTTTCATCCGCAAATTTTTCATAATGATTAGTAAGAAACTCTTGAAGAGTAAAGGATGTTAGGTATTAGTTTACTAATATTCCAACTTTCAAGGCTTCAATTGTATTTAGGGCCATTCATCAAAAAATAAGTTATGAATTTCAAAAGTTTATTCCGAAAAAAATCTGTAAGCGATATTCTAAAGCAAGTGGAAAAAAATAACGCTGATGGCCATAATACTCTTGGTAAACATCTCGGTGTACGCGATTTAACAGCCTTTGGCATTGCAGCTATTGTGGGTGCCGGTATTTTTAGCACCATCGGGAAAGCCAGTTTCGATGGTGGTCCTGCTGTTATTTTTCTTTTTTTATTTACTGCAATTGCATGTGGTTTTGCGGCATTTGCTTATGCAGAGTTTGCTTCAATGGTTCCCGTTTCGGGAAGTGCTTATACTTATTCTTATGTTGCATTTGGTGAGTTAATTGCCTGGATTATTGGCTGGGCGCTGATAATGGAATATGCTATTGGAAATATTACGGTAGCAATTTCGTGGAGTGATTATTTTACCGGCTTATTGGATAACATGGGAGTGCATCTCCCCCAATGGATACAAATGGATTATCTTACAGCTTCAAAAGGATTTCATCAGGCTACAGCTTTAATGAATAGCGGAAAACTATTTTCAAATCTTGATGCATGGATGCAATCAGCCTATACAGCCTGGACAACTTCACCTACAATTGGTTCGTTGCATGTAATTGCGGATCTGCCTGCTTTATTTATTATTGTTGCCATCACAGCATTAGTGTATCGTGGAATGAAAGAATCAAAAAATGCAAGTAACTTAATGGTAGTGATTAAACTTTGTATTATTTTATTAGTAATTGCTGTTGGTGTTTTTTACGTTGATACAGATAACTGGCACCCATTTGCTCCCAATGGAATTGCAGGTATATTAAAAGGTGTATCAGCTGTATTCTTTGCTTACATTGGGTTCGATGCTATTTCAACAACTGCCGAAGAGTGTAAAAATCCTCAACGTGACTTACCTCGTGGGATGATGTGGGCAATTATTATTTGTACCATTTTATATATTATCATTGCCTTAATATTAACCGGTATGATAAGCTATACTCAATTAAGTGTTGGTGATCCTTTAGCATTTGTATTTGAAAAATTAAATTTAAAATGGATGTCGGGGATTATTGCTGTGAGTGCGGTTGTTGCAATGGCAAGTGTATTGCTGGTGTTTCAGATGGGACAACCCCGGATCTGGATGAGTATGAGCCGCGATGGTTTATTACCAAAAGCTTTTTCAAGAGTTCACCCTAAATTCAAAACGCCTTCATTTGCGACTGTTGTAACAGGCTTTGTGGTGGCAATACCTGCATTATTTCTAAACCTCACCATGGTAACAGATTTATGCAGCATTGGGACATTGTTTGCATTTGTACTGGTGTGCGCTGGAGTTTTAGTCCTTCAAAACAAGCCGGATCTTCAAAGAGGGAAATTCAAAACGCCTTATATCAATTCAAAATACATAATGCCTGCATTGGTAATTTTGGCAATTGTTCTTTCATTTAACTATAACTATAAAGCTACAATGGCGTTTCTTACCAACGAGAAAAAGATGAATGATGCAACAACTATTGTTACATCTTTAAATGGGAATCAGATTATGGACATCAAACGACATTTAATTACAGCCGACAGTGCGGCATTTGCCTCCAGCAACAATGATTTTGAAACCTATCTGAGCAGCCTGAACGAAGCAGAATATTCATCAAGAATAATTTCTTTACCTGTTTCAGAAGATTTAAAATTTGAATCGGG
Source organism: Bacteroidia bacterium (assembly GCA_036170695.1). GTDB lineage: Bacteria > Bacteroidota > Bacteroidia > 2-12-FULL-35-15 > 2-12-FULL-35-15 > 2-12-FULL-35-15. The sequence continues at coordinate 2,379 of JAVHPR010000126.1, read as the reverse complement.
ATTGAATTTATTTAAACACAAAATTCCCATGTGGATTTTTATTTTAATTTCATTTGGTTTAGCCGTTTGGGCATACAAACAAAACCTTTCACTAATTCCAATGCTGGGTTTAGTTTGTTGTTTATATATGATGGCCGAATTAGGGGTATCAAACTGGATAGGGTTCGGAGTATGGCTACTTGTGGGTTTATTAATATATTTTGGTTATAGCCGAAAAGAGAGCAAGTTGAATAATCCAGAAATAAATTAGTCAGTATATAGAAATAAGTTTTATTTAAATTTGCTTTGATTGATAATAAGTCATTCCGCCAAAAGTGGGAGAATCTTTTTTATCACTAAAAAGATGTCTCGTAAAAACTCGACATGACATTGCGTCTTTTTATAATTAACTCAACATTAGTTAAGAACGCTGATAACACTGATTGTTATATTAAGGTGTAATTTAATCTGTGTTCAACCTACTTATCTGCGAAGGATATTATTTTATATTCATCTGGGATATTTATTAATAATAGTTGTTTTGAGAATGTGATTTATTTCAGCATTTTTCAAAAACATAGCTTCCCGGAGCGGGTATAAGTTCTGGATATTGCGTATTTCCGGTTTTTTTTTTAGCTGGAATTAAATCCCCTGATTTTTTAGCAAGCCATTGGCCCCAAGGGATCCACCAGCTTCCTTCATGTTTTTTTGCTGTTCTTTTCCATTCATCGAACCCTTCGTCCAATTTCCCTCCCATCATATACCCGTATTTGTTTCTAAAGGGAGGATTTGCAACACCCATTACATGGCCCGATTCCCCCATTAAAAATTCAAGGGAGCCTTTTAAAATTTCGGTAGTCGTAAAAACTGTCTTGCATGGTGAAATATAATCTTCCTGCATGCCTATGATAAAAGCGGGGGTTTTTATTTTATACAAATTAATGGGGACACCACAAACTTGAATCGCATTTCTTGTACTTAATTTATTTTCAAGGACTAATTGTCTGATATAGAACAGGTACATGGCAGCAGGTAAATTGGTATTGTCGTTCGTCCATTCCATCACATCGAATGGGGGAGGAGTCTGCCCCTTCAGGTAATTAATAATTGCATACTTCCAAACGAGATCCTTTGCACGTATAATATTAAATGCCTTTTCCATCGTTTTTCCTGACATAACCCCATTTGAATGGATTTCGCCTCTTTCAAGTTTTTTCACTAATGCCTCTTCAATGACATCGCCCATTGGTCCTATATCAGTGAAATCAAGCATAGCTGCAAGAAAGGTCGCAGAATTAACAATGTCTTTCTTTCTTGCGTATAAAACAGCAAGAGCCACGCCTAAGAGAGTGCCGCCAATACAGTATCCTAATGTGTTTACTTTTTCTACCCCTGTTATTTTTTGGACGACTTCAATACCATTTAAAACACCCATTTCAACGTAATCATCAAACATGATGCGCTTCATCAGGGCCTGTGGGTTTTTCCATGAAATAATAAAAACAGTAAAGCCTTGTTCAACATAATATCGAACAAAAGAGTTGCTTTCCTGAAGATCAAAAATATAATATTTATTTATCCAGGGTGGAATAATCAATAAGGGAACCGAATAAGTATCTTTGGTGAGAGGAGCATATTGTATAAGTTCAATCAATTCATTACGATATACTACCGATCCTTTAGTGATAGCAAGATTTTTTCCAACTTTAAAAGTTTGTCCATCAGTTTGACTTATATCCTGATCCTGAATATCTATCATCAGGTTTTTAAAACCTTGAATTAAATTTTCTCCTTTTGTTTCTTCGGTTCTTTTTAAAACCTCAGGGTTAGTTAAAAGAAAGTTAGAAGGTGAAAGTGCATCAAGGAATTGCCGGTTGTAAAAATTGAGTTTTCGTTTTTTCTTTTCATCAAGCTCCATCTCACAAATGGCGCTTAAATACATTTTAGAAATGAGCAGATAATTTTGTTTTATAAAATCAAAATAGGATTCGTTCCATTCCGGTGCATTAAAACGTTTATCATTTTTTTCTGGAACTATTAAAGGGGAACTTCTCTCCAATTGATTAAAACATAGCCTTTTCCATAGTTCCTGTTGATTCTTAATGAGCCAGAAATATTTATTTTGAATTTTAGATTGCTCCTTTCCACTTGTCATTATTTTTAGGACAAAATGAAGATAGGTTCGAATTAAGTCTTTTTCGTCATGAATAATTCCAGGATAGTTGTTGATGAAATACTTTGTGGAACTTTCAATTGTATTACTAATGTCTCTGATAAATTCAAGGGTAGTAAAATATTTAGAATTTGACATTACATTTCTTTTAATTGAGAAAATAGTTGAAATCAATAAAATTGCTTATCTGCTTTAGACATGTAAAAAAATAGTATCTTAGCTCCTTA
>JAVHPR010000125.1:0-4951 GCA_036170695.1 Bacteroidia bacterium | reverse complement strand
GAAGAATTGAGTACTTTTATGGAAGTGAATAAGCCTTCTACCAGTATTGTTCAGGAAAAACCTGAATTTACCAATATTACAAATGGCTTAGGAGTTCTTTCTTCGCGATATAGCAAAACCTCTTTTTCCAAACCATTAGGTACAACAACACGTGATTCTCTGTCCTGTGGCCGATATACCTTTGATTTGAAATTTCCGAATCATTTAGGCGTGTTTTGTCAGTAAAAATTATTTAGAGAATTTGTCAATGTTTCAACCTCTCCCCTTGCCCCTCTCCTTGAAAAAGGAGAGGGGATAAGTCCTTCTACTTTTTCAAGGAGAAGGATTTAGGATGAGGTTTAATTAACTAATTTTCAAATTAACTCTGTCTCTTTGTCATAATAAATAGTGCCATATATCCTTGTGGCGCTTTTTTTATGCCATAATTTCGATTAATTACTAATGGCATAATCATTGAAATTGACTAAATCGTTAAAAAAGTGTAATTATAAAATTATAAAAATAAATAGCATGAGTAAGATAATCGGTATAGATTTAGGCACAACAAACTCTTGTGTTTCTGTAATGGAAGGCAATGAACCTGTTGTAATTCCAAATAGTGAGGGTAAACGTACAACACCTTCTATTGTGGCATTTGTAGAAAATGGTGAACGCAAAGTTGGTGATCCTGCAAAACGTCAGGCAATAACGAACCCGACAAAAACTGTTTATTCTATTAAACGTTTTATGGGACATACCTATGATGAGGTTGCGAAAGAAATTCTACGCGTTCCATATAAAGTGGTAAAAGGGGATAATAATACGCCACGTGTTCAAATAGATGACAGAAAATATACTCCTCAGGAAATTTCGGCAATCATTCTTCAAAAGATGAAAAAAACAGCCGAAGATTATCTGGGTCACGAAGTTACTGAGGCTGTTATTACAGTTCCGGCTTATTTTAATGATGCGCAACGTCAGGCTACGAAAGAAGCAGGTGAGATTGCAGGTTTAAAAGTGAAACGCATCATTAACGAACCTACTGCAGCTGCATTAGCCTACGGTCTTGATAAAAGAGGCAAGGAAATGAAAATTGTAGTGTTTGACTGTGGCGGTGGTACGCATGACGTGTCTGTTCTTGAACTTGGCGACGGTGTTTTTGAAGTTAAATCAACTGATGGTGACACACACCTTGGTGGTGATGATTTTGACCATAAAATTATTGACTGGTTAGTTACTGAATTCAAATCAGAAAATGGTATTGACTTATCGAAAGATCCAATGGCATTGCAACGTTTGAAAGAAGCTGCTGAAAAAGCAAAAATAGAATTGTCAAGCACAGCTACAACTGAAATTAACCTGCCTTATATAATGCCTGTTGATGGTATTCCAAAACACTTGGTACGCACATTAACAAAAGCAAAATTTGAGCAATTAGTTGATGATTTGATTAAACGTACCATTGAACCGTGTAAAACGGCATTGAAAAACGCAGGCTTGAGTACATCTGATATTGATGAAATCATTTTAGTTGGTGGTTCAACCCGCATTCCTGCAATTGTAGATGCTGTTCAGAAATTCTTCGGCAAAGCACCATCAAAAGGAGTAAATCCTGATGAAGTTGTTGCTGTTGGCGCTGCTATTCAAGGCGGAGTATTAACAGGGGAAGTTAAAGATGTATTGTTGCTGGATGTCACCCCGCTTTCATTGGGTATTGAAACAATGGGTGGTGTAATGACAAAACTAATTGAATCAAATACAACTATTCCTACAAAAAAGTCGGAAACATTCTCAACGGCAAGTGATAATCAGCCATCAGTACAGATTGTGGTATATCAGGGTGAGCGTTCTATGGCCAGAGATAATCGCAAATTAGGAGAGTTTAATCTGGATGGTATTCCACCGGCACCAAGAGGTGTACCTCAGGTTGAAGTTACTTTTGATATCGATGCTAATGGTATATTAAATGTATCTGCAAAAGACAAAGCAACCGGTAAGTCGCACAACATAAGAATAGAAGCAAAATCAGGCTTAAGCGATGATGAAATCAAACGTATGAAAGCCGATGCCGAAGCCAATGCCGAAGCGGATAAAAAAGCAAAAGAAGAAATTGAAAAAATCAATTCAGCGGATTCTATGATTTTCCAAACCGAAAAGCAATTGAAGGAATATGGAGATAAAATCCCTGCTGAGAAAAAATCAGTGATAGAAAGTGCTTTCAATGAATTAAAAACAGCTCATACTTCCCGTAACATAGCAGGCATTGATAGTGCATTGGAGAAATTAAATGCTGCATGGCAGGCCGCGTCTCAGGATATGTATAACGCAACGCAAGGTGCCCCTGATGCAAACGCTAACCCTCAGGGAGATGCAAGTGCAGGTGCAAAAGCAGCAAATGACAGCGAAGTAACTGATGTTGATTTTGAAGAAGTAAAAGAAGAAGAAGCAAAAAAATAATTGTTTGTGTTTTGTTTATAGGTTGATTTGGTTTGCGGGCGTGCCATTATATGGTACGCCCGTTTTTTTATCGTAGAATAATTGGTACTTTTATGCTCCTCAATTAATTTTTGCAGGCTGTATCATTATTAATTCAATAAATAATTTGCAGTGTAAAACGTAAGTGCATTTTACACCTTTCTTTATAATACTTTCAATATGAAAAATAAATATATTTTATTCTGCACCGTTTTTCTTCTGGTACAAATACAATCAATAGCTCAGATTCCATCGGGGTATTATAATTCGGCTCAAGGGTTAACAGGTTCTGCATTAAAAACAGCCTTACACAATATCATTAAAAACCATAACAGTGTTTCTTATGCTAGTTTATGGAATCACTTTCCCGATACAGATAAAAAAACAAATGGAAAAGTCTGGGACATTTACAGCGATATTCCCGGCGGAACCCCACCATACGTATTTACTTTTTCTGCCGACCAATGCGGTTCATACAGCGGAGAAGGAATTTGTTATAACCGGGAACATTCATGGCCTCAAAGCTGGTTTAATTCAGCTACTACACCAAGTTCTGATTTATTTCATATTTACCCGACGGACGGGTATGTAAACAATATACGTAGTAGTTATTCATACGGAGATGTAAGCACTCCCAGCTGGACCTCACTCAACGGGGGCATGCTTGGTGCTTGTTCTGATGCTGGGTATAGTCAAACGGTATTTGAACCCATTGATGAGTATAAAGGGGATTTAGCCCGTGGTTATTTTTATATGAGTACACGCTATCAGAGTGAAGACGGTTCGTGGAGCACATCTGGCGGAACAAATAAATCTACTATTCTACCCTGGCAAGTGGATGTATTATTGCAATGGAGCCACCAGGATTCTGTGAGTAGCAAAGAAATTGACAGAAATAATGCTGTTTATCAAATTCAAAATAATCGCAATCCCTTTATTGATAACCCACAATGGATTGATAGTATTTGGTCAATAACGTTTACGGGTATTAAATCCGAAACTCCATTAAAATCTTCAATATCGATATTTCCAAACCCGGCAAGCAACCAGTTTTTTATCCGTAATGGCGGGAATAATGATGCTATTTCAAAAATTTCTGTTTATACAATTTTAGGACAGGAGACAGAACACTATGACGCAGTAAAATTATTGAACCACTCCAGCAATGATTATTCAATTGATTGCAGCAACTGGAGCAAAGGAGTTTACTACTTAAAAATTGTTGAATCAGAAAAAACAGAAGTGATCCGATTTATAAAAGAATAGTTTTCGATTTTATATTACCCACCCATACTTGGTGCCATCCGTTTAACTTTTTTCGCACGCACTTTGTGTTGATGCTTGCTGCCACAACCTGGTTTTTGTTTTGTGGCACAACTAAATCCTGAAACAACAATAACTCCTGCTGTAAGCATCAATGCTACGCTAATAGCTGTAAAACGGGGAAAGTATAATATTCGTTTCATGTTTTTTTAATCGTGTTGACTTCGATAAAAAACTATTTGGCTCCTTCCGATAAAATCCAAATTAATTTATGTGTAAAAATATACAAAAACAAGGTAAAACAATACAAAAAAATAAATGGGGTTTATGACAAATTTCACTATGGACCTCAATTTAGGATGCCTTCGCACATATTTCGACAAGCTCAATATGACCAGCGCGCCGTCAGTCTGCGCTTGTCAAAGACATTGGGGTGGCTTTTATGTTTGAAAGTTATTACGTAATGACATGCCATAAGATCTGGAATAAATACATTTAGAAATATTTGTCATACATCCGAACAAATTGTTAATGCCAATTTTACTTATAACTGATGTTACGCAAATTCGCCCCAGAGGGGCCAAATATTGGTAGGAAACGGTAATCCTCCTATTATTTAGCTCCAGAGGAGCGTAATATTTCGCCCCGATGGGGCTTGGAGGCATTTTGGTGTTCATTTTCTACCAAGATAATGCCCCGATGGGGCAATGCGTAACATGTGTTAATAAGTAAAAGTATTAATAATTAAACAGTACCGTTTGTTTCAAATCTGCACTCAAACTTTTTGAAACAGGACAAGTATAAGCGGCATGTTCAAGCAACTGTTTTTCTTTATCGGTGTAACTGTTTTTCGGCATATAAAATTCAATTATTATTTCGCCAACCCTTCTTGGGTTCGATTCCATTTTTTTTGTAACTTCAATCGTTGTTCCATCCATATTTATAGCATGGCGTTGGGCCACAATTCCCATAACAGTAAGCATACAACAACCCAATGATGTTGACAACAAATCAGTGGGCGAAAACGCTTCACCTTTGCCATTATTATCAGTTGGGGCATCAGTAATAAAAGTATTTCCCGATTGTAAATGCACTGACTCTGTGCGCAAGTTGCCCAGATATTTTATTTTAGATGTTTTCATGGTTTTATCTTGTAAATATTGAATTAGAGCTTTGTAGTTTTTGATTGTCCGTTAGTTTACCCATAATTAAAAACCATAGCAACAGCAAGCCT
>JAVHPR010000124.1:0-4957 GCA_036170695.1 Bacteroidia bacterium | reverse complement strand
CAGGAATTACAAAACAATAAAAGACAGCATGTCTAAAGCAGATAAGCAATTTTTAAAAATTTGAGTAATTCTATAGATTATGTAATTCAGTGAATTTTCAAGAGATTCCATGTTTAAAAAGTAAAAAATGAAAAAAATAATTCTTACAATTTCTGCTATTAGTTCATTTATAATTGGTGGGATAGCGCAAACTCCTGATTTTAATTTTGAGTCATGGGTAAACGTTTTTGGTAGTACAACTATTCAGGATCCGCAAGGATTCGCAAGTTTAAATACACTTGTTAATTTTGGAGGTGCACAATCTGTTTTTAAAGAAACAACTGCTCCTTTTGCAGGAACTGCAAGCGCAAAAATAACAACTGTAAAAGTTATGGGGGCGCAAATCCCAAGTCCTTATGGAACAGGAAATCTTGATACTGCAGGTTTACTGGTTGCCGGGAAAATCAACATCTCTCCTCCGGGAATTAAGTATGGCTACAATTATACCTGGCGTCCTGCAGTTTTATCATTTCAATCGAAATATTCACCTATGGCCGGAGATACCGCTTTTGTTCTTGTCTATCTTACCAAATGGAACGGAACTTCCCGCGATACAATTGCTGTTGGGAAATATGCAACAGGCGCAAATACAAGCACCTATTCATTAAATAGTATTACAATGGCTTATAACCCTGCACTTAACTCAGTGGCACCTGACACAGAGCAAGTATTTATTTCATCCAGTATCTTTAATCACTTTGGAGCAAAAATCGGAAGTGCCTTTTACATTGATGATATGGCTTGGTCGGGTTGGAACAGTGTAAACGATGTTAACGGGGAGATCAATACTGTTACTGTTTACCCAAATCCTGCAACTGACAACATTAATTTTTCAAGTACTATTGATGCAACAATTATCGAAATTTCGGACATTACAGGTCGTTTGCTCGGTTCCTATTCAATGAGTAATAATAAAGTGAATATCGGAACTTCCGGTTTTTCACCGGGGATTTATACTTACAGTATCTTTGATAAAAAGAAAGAAATAATCAGCAGGGGTAGGTTTGACATAGCAAAATAGAACATTAAATTTTATATCTGAAAAATGAAATACAAACGAATTCTGCTGAAATTAAGTGGCGAATCTTTAATGGGAAAAAAACAGTTTGGTATTGATCACGAACGATTAAGTGAATATGCCGAACAAATAAAAGAGATTTCTGAAATGGGGATTCAGGTGGCAGTTGTGATTGGCGGAGGTAATATTTTCAGGGGAATACAAGCGGCAGAAGGTGGAATGGATCGGGTACAGGGCGATTATATGGGAATGCTTGCCACTGTTATTAATTCTATGGCTTTGCAGTCTGCTTTGGAGGCTATTAAAGTGGAGACAAGGCTTCAGTCAGCTATTAAAATGGAACAAATCTGTGAACATTTTATCCGCAGGCGGGCAGTTCGTCACCTTGAAAAACACAGGGTGGTGATTTTTGGTGCTGGTACCGGCAACCCCTATTTTACAACCGATACGGCAGCAACTCTGCGAGCCATTGAAATTGAAGCGGATATCATTTTAAAAGGAACTCGGGTTGATGGCATTTATTCTGCCGATCCTGAAAAAGATAAAACAGCTACAAAATATGAAACCATTACATTTAATGAGGTATATGCAAAAGGATTGGAAATAATGGATATGACCGCATTTACGCTTTGTAATGAAAATAAACTGCCCATCATTATTTTTGACATGAACAAGCCGGGAAATTTGAAAAAAATTATTCAGGGTAATCAGGTTGGAACATTAGTAGAGTTTTAATTAAAAAATATAATTGTAAAATTCAATACCCATATCTCAATACTAAATAACTATGAATGAAGAAATTCAATTTATATTAGACGACACTAAAGAACAAATGACAAAATGCCTTGAGCATTTGGAAGCTGAGTTGGTTAAAGTCCGTGCAGGCAAAGCAAGTCCTACTATGCTCGAAGGAATATTGGTAGATTATTACGGGTCTAAAACTCCACTTAACCAGGTTGCAAATATCAATACGGCAGATGCGCGTACCCTGATTATTCAGCCTTGGGAAAAATCCACACTTACGCCTATTGAAAAAGCTATAATGGCAGCAAATCTTGGTTTGAACCCTCAAAATGATGGTGTGATCATTCGCATTTTAGTTCCGGCATTAACAGAGGAACGCCGAAGAGATTTGGTAAAAAAGGCGAAAGTTGAAACGGAGAATGCAAAAGTTAGTATCCGCACTATTCGTAAACTATCGAATGAAGAATTAAAAAAATTATTGAAAGACGGTGTGCCTGAAGATGAAGTAAAAGAAAGTGAAGTAAAGGTGCAGACACTTACTGATGCAAATGTTTTGAAATGTGATAAACATCTTGAAATAAAAGAAAAGGAAATTATGACGGTTTAAGTATTTTATTAAAGATGCTATTTCCCACGCCCCTGAATTACAATCAGTGCGGTATAAATTAATATTTTAAAATCTACTCCCAATGCCATATTTTCTATATAGATAATATCGTATTTAAGCCGTTCCACCATTTCGTCAACATTTTCGGCATAGCCATATTTTACCTGTCCCCATGAAGTAATTCCCGGGCGGATTTTATGTAAATGTTTATAATGAGGCGCTTTTTTCACAATCTGGTCAATAAAAAACTGTCGCTCCGGACGAGGACCAACAATTGACATTTCGCCAATTAAAACATTAAAAAACTGAGGTATTTCATCTAAACGGACTTTACGTAAAAACTTCCCGAGAGGAGTAATACGTGCATCTTTTTTGCTGGATAAGGCAGGCCCATGTTGTTCTGCATTCATATACATGGAGCGAAATTTGTGAATAAAAAATGGTTTTCCATGCCATCCAATACGTTCGTGGCTATAAAAAATGGAGCCTTTTGATCCGAGTTTTACAGCTATTGCAATAATTAAATATACCCAGCTAAATGTTATCAAAACAAATAGCGATACCACGATATCAAAAATACGTTTTACCGATTGCTCCCATGTTGGCATTATTTCTCTAGATATTTCTATCAACGGCGCACCAAAAATGGCACTCATTTTTACAGAGCCAGATAGAATGTCGTACATATCAGGAATTACTTTTATAATGACATCTTCAGAATCCAGTTCATTTACTATTTTACCTATATTATCATGTTCAAAAGACTCAATTGCAATAATTACTTCTTCAATATTATTTTTACGTATAATGTCCTTTAAATTAGATAGTTCCCCGATGTGAGGTAAGCTTTTGTTTAACTCATTTGAATACCCGTTTTTATCATCAACATGCACATAGCCAATAAATTTATTACCTGTGGATTCATGTAAATTTTCCATTTCATTGTAAAGCTTAATAGCATTTTCATTGCTTCCAATCAGCAATGTATTAAAGCCAATAATTCGATGGTGAATCCGATAACTTGTTATGCTTGATAAAATAAAACGAAAAATGGAAGTGAAACCAAAATGTAACCCGAACAAAACGAGAATGGTTTGGTAGTAATTTTTATAAGAAAAGATTTCATCATCAAGCAAAAACGCAAAGAAAATTATGATTACACCTATTATAGAAAATAATAGTGTTTGCCCTATTTCTTTTAGACGCGATTTACGATAAATGTTTTTATAATTACCTGATAGACTGTATATTAATATCCAAAAAGAAGAAATCAACAGTAAGCTCCAAAAAAAATGTGCTTCAAATACTACGGGTATTGATTTGCCAAATTTTTCTGGTTCAATATATAACTTTCGAAAAATATAAAATAAAGTCCAGGCTAAACTAGCTGAAAAAATGTCGGCGGTTAGATATTTTATAACTTGTAATTTTTTGTTCATAAAAGAAGCCCCTCCCGACCTCCCCAAAGGGGAGGAGGCGATAGGTGAAATTTGTTATTTGTTAATGTCTTTCTTATTCTATTTACTTCTCACCTTCCGCCCCCTCTCTTTAGGAGAGGGGATTAAGGGGAGAGGCTTTTTTAATACACCAGTTTAATATTGTCTAACAACATCGCAACGCTGTCAGAGGCTGCAATATTTCGCATGCCCAAAAATATGTTATAATCAGTGGCTGTAGTGTATTTGCTTACCACGGGAGTTAAATAAATATATACTTTGTTCCAGCTTGCACTTGGATTAATTGTGATGGCAGCTTCCTGATTAGTTCCGCCGTTACTATGAGCAAATACTCCGACAACAAACTCATGATTACATTTATAGTTCAATTCTAAAAATACATCAGAACCGCTTTTAGGTAAAACATAGGATGTGGAGGATACTCCTTCAAAAAAGGTATGACTATTATCTAAATAAGCAATTCCGGAAGTGTTTCCTTCAAATATGTTTGGATTTGGAGCATTTAATACTTGTATAACAGTATCGACTCCCAATGTAGGACTTTTAGAAATGATTGTTCCCGAATTTTCAAAATCTTCCATAAAGTTAAAAGTCATGTTGGTCCGGTATTTCACCATCGGGAACAAATTAATTTTCATCCCTTTTTGCAGGTTAATTATTGTATCAAAATTGCTGTAAAACGGATAAGGTGATCGGGTAGCAGCGATGCCATTTACTTTTATGCCAGGTCTTATTTTAATGACATGACTGCCGTTGTTTATTATTGGAAAAGTTGCTGGCAATTCAAAACACCCTATTAATTGTTCATCAACATACACCCATGCGTCAGTAATTTTACTTGAATTACTACCTTCAATTGAAGCCGTTGTAATTAAAGTAATCTTATCAATATGTATATAGGCAGGAATTGGTTCGGAAGGATTATATAATTCGCATGAGCTTATAGTTAAAGCAATACTAATCAGTGTATAAATAAATAATTTATAGTTGTTTGACATATTCTGAACAATTATGCAATAAAGCAATTAAGCAATTTTGCAGTAGGCAATTACAATTTTACAATTAATCAGTAAGCAATTTTACAATTTAACA
>JAVHPR010000123.1:0-1020 GCA_036170695.1 Bacteroidia bacterium | reverse complement strand
CTCCGCTAAGTTATATTTTTATCACTTGACCCCCAACTTTTCCGATTGACCCTAACGGAGCAAAAATTTATCATAAGTATCCTTGCCCATTTCTTTTACTATAAAGTATTGTTCCTCCAAAGTATCAACCTTTTTGTTCACTTCTGTTAATCGGGTTCTAAGCCCCTTTTCGTTCTCTGTGTTGCCTTTGTTCAGGTCAATGAAGGTATTCTCCAGTTGGTATAAAATAGGGGCGGTTAATTCAGGTTTTATTATTACTTCGGTTAATAAATCCTCAAATTTTGCATGAACTTCTTTTACGCTTTTATTGCATTTACAACCGTTGGTTCGGCATTTGTAATAATAAAGATTCTTTTTCTTTACTACATACCCTGTAAAAGGTTGATTACAATCTGAACACCACATAAATACTTTTAAAGGGAGGTTTTCATTTTCAGATTTATGTGGAACACCGTATTTGGTTGAACCTTCAATTATACCGTTCACTTTCAGAAAAACTTCCCTGCTTATCATTTTTTCATGCTTGCCTTCAATCACCTTCCCATTCAGCATCCCATGTGCTATCATTCCGCAATAAAAGGGATTAACAAATATTTTATGAAGTTGCTGTTTGTACATATTTACTCCCAAAGCACAGAGTTTTTCAACGATCTCTTCGTTCTTCATCCCCTGAATTTTCCATTCCCAAGCCCGTTTGATTTTTTTGCCATCATCGTTTACTACTATTTTACGATCTCCATTTATTAAAATCGTATCGTAACCTTGAGGAGGCTTTACAACCCAAATCCCTTGTTCAAACTTTGCTTTCATTCCGGCAACAACTCTTTGCCCTCTTAATTTATTATCAAACTCCGAGAAAAGAAGGTGCATTCCTTGGCTTAATACTCCACTGGGATTACTTGTATCAACAGGTTGGGTGACTGCATAAACAGCAACTCCATACTTCTCCCTTAAATCATTTGCTAATTTATTAATCGTTTAGTTATTTAGTATGTAAACATTTTCTAAGCTGCATATCTG
>JAVHPR010000122.1:0-4970 GCA_036170695.1 Bacteroidia bacterium | reverse complement strand
CTGTGTGCTATGAAAATAAAGCCTTTTACCCTTAACTTAATGACATTGACCGCGCCGTCAGTCTGAGCTTGTCAAAGACCATAGGGAGGCAAAGGTCCATAACGTAATGACATTACCATATGGTTTAAAATAAATACATTTATGGGTATTTGTCGTACACTCTGCCCAAACAGTGTAAATAATGAGCCTAAAAAATGAGTAAATTTGTTCTTCTTTGAAGAATACAATTTATGGCAAATCCTGGTAACATCGAAAATCTTAGTTCTAAAGAATACATCATCATTAAAGGTGCGCGTGTCCATAATTTAAAAAATTTGGATGTTGCCATTCCCCGTAATAAACTGATTGTTATTACTGGTCTTTCAGGTTCCGGTAAATCTTCACTTGCTTTTGACACCTTGTATGCCGAAGGCCAAAGACGGTATGTAGAAAGCCTTTCGTCATACGCCCGCCAGTTTTTAGGCAGAATAGATAAACCGGAAGTAGATTACATCAAAGGGATTTCTCCTGCTATTGCCATTGAACAAAAAGTGAATTCACGTAATCCGCGTTCTACGGTGGGTACATCAACTGAAATTTATGATTACCTGAAATTATTATTTGCCCGTATCGGCAAAACATATTCACCTGTTTCCGGAAAACAGGTAAAACGCAACACAGTGCAGGATGTAGTCGAAGCTATTAATTCCTTGCCAGAAGGAACAAAAATTCTAATTCTTGCTCCCTTAAAACAAGAAACAGGTAAAACAATAAAAAATCAACTGGATTTACTTTTACAGCAAGGCTTTACACGTATTCAGTTTCAAAATGAAATTTATAAGATTGATGAGTTTCCCGAAACAATTCTTCAAAAAAAATCAGAGCACCAACAAATCAACATTGTAATCGATCGAATCACAGTAAAACAAGGCGACGAAGATAATGACAGCCGTATTTCTGATTCTGTTCAAACAGCTTTTTATGAAGGGAATGGGGAATGTTCCACCTCTCCTCTTAATCTCCTCTCCGAAGGAGAGGAGGCAATTGGTGATGTACCCGTTAGAACATCACGTAAAAAAGACACTTTTACTTCTTCTCCAAAGTTTATCCCGACAAAGGGGGGGGAGAAAATCGGCATACGATCGTTTTCAAACCGTTTTGAGTTAGATGGTATAACCTTTGAAGAGCCGAGTGTACATTTTTTTAGTTTTAACAATCCTGTTGGTGCCTGTAAAAATTGCGAAGGCTTTGGAACTGTTATTGGCATCGATGAAGATTTAGTTATACCGAATAAAAATTTATCGGTTTATGAAGATGCCATTGTTTGCTGGAAAGGCGAAAAAATGAGTGAATGGAAAAATGTGTTGGTGATGAATGCGCACAAATTTGATTTCCCTATCCATCGTCCTTATTACGATTTAACGGCTAAAGAGCGTAAACTAATATGGTCTGGGAACAAACATTTTGAAGGATTAACAAGCTTTTTCAGGAATCTGGAAGAACAAGCCTATAAAATTCAGTATCGTGTGATGTTATCTCGTTACCGAGGAAAAACAATTTGCCCTGAATGCAATGGAACACGATTACGAAAAGATGCATCCTATGTGAAAGTTGCTGGGGTTTCCATAAATGATATTGTTTTGATGCCCATTAAAGAATCTCTTGAGTTTTTTAACCGTATTGAATTATCAACATATGATGCTGAAATTGCAAAGCGCATCCTGGTTGAAATCACAAATAGACTTCAATTTCTAGATGATGTAGGCTTGGGATATCTGACCTTAAACAGGTTATCAAATTCTTTATCCGGTGGTGAGTCACAGCGCATCAACCTCGCTACTTCACTAGGCAGCAGCCTTGTTGGCTCTATGTATATTTTAGATGAACCCAGTATCGGACTGCATTCCCGTGATACAGCACGCTTGATAAAAGTTCTTTACTCCTTGCGAAACATCGGCAATACCGTTATTGTTGTTGAGCACGATGAAGAAATTATGCGTGCCGCCGATCAGATAATTGATATCGGCCCTTTAGCCGGAACGCATGGTGGTGAACTCGTTTTTCAGGGCAATCACGCGGATTTAGAAACCGAAGAACGAAGCCTGACAGCTCTTTATTTAACGGGGAAAGAGAAAATTGAAGTTCCCAAACAAAGAAGAAGGTGGAATAATTTTATTGAAATAAAAGGTGCAAGAGAAAACAATTTAAAAGGTTTTGATGTTAAGTTTCCACTCAATGTAATGACTGTTATCACAGGAGTTAGCGGTTCCGGAAAAACATCGTTGGTGAAACGTGTTTTATATCCGGCACTCAAAAAAATTCATGGGGGCTACGGTGAACAAACAGGGAGTTTTGACAAATTAGGAGGCGACCTGAAAAATATTTCGGAAGTTGAAATGATCGATCAAAATCCAATAGGGAAATCATCCCGATCCAATCCTGTAACCTATGTGAAGGCCTATGATGAAATCCGTGCGCTATACGCAGATCAGCCTTTGGCAAAAAACCGGGGTTACAAACCATCTCATTTTTCATTCAATGTTGATGGCGGACGGTGCGAAGTTTGTGAAGGAGAAGGCGAAGTACAAATTGAAATGCAGTTCATGGCTGATATTCACTTGGTATGCGAAGCCTGTAATGGTAAACGTTTCAAACAGGATATTTTAGAAATAACATACACCCCTTCACCATTTACTGACCCGAAAAACATTTCCGACATTTTAAATATGACGGTTGATGACGCTATTCATTTCTTTGATTCGCCACAACGCCCTACAAATATTGAGAAAAAAATTGTTCAAAAATTAAAACCGCTGGCTGATGTTGGTTTAGGTTATGTTCATTTAGGACAACCTTCAAGCACTTTAAGCGGTGGTGAAGCACAACGTATAAAACTCGCGTCCTTCCTTGGTGTGGGACAGAACAGCAGCACTCCAACTTTGTTTATTTTTGATGAGCCGACAACTGGTCTGCATTTTCATGACATTTCAAAATTATTATTTGCTTTTGATGCATTAATAAAACAAGGACATTCATTGATTATTATCGAGCACAACGCTGAGATAATCAAATGCGCCGACTGGGTTATAGACCTTGGACCGGAAGGAGGAACAACTGGTGGAAATATTGTTTTTGAAGGGCTTCCCGAAGATTTGGTGAAATGTAAAAAATCGTATACGGGGATGTATTTAAAGGATAAGATTAAAGCAAATAACTAATTGTCACGAATTTACAGCGGTAACAGATAAACGAATCACTACAAATTTACGAAAATGTGAGGATTAAATTAACTAATGCATAGCTGTAAAACCCTTATGGATAAAGAAGTAAACAGAAAATATCTCATCATCCTTCTGTTCGCCTTGTCTTTTATTTTATACGCCAGAACACTTAATTACGGCTTTGTCTGGGATGATGAACGCATCCACCTTACCAACAATCAGCAATTAATGCAAGGCGATGTAAAATCATTTTGGCTGAAGCCATATTCGGGAATGTATATTCCGGTTAGTTATAGCACCTGGACTATCATCAAAGACTTTTCAGGATCTCAGGAAAAATTATCACCAAAAATATTTCACTTACTCAATGTATTAGCACATTCCATTAACTGCATTCTTATTTTTCAATTATTATTGATTTTGTTCAAAAATCAAACAAATGCCTTTTTCGGCAGTTTACTCTTTTTAGTTCATCCGATGCAGGTAGAGTCTGTCGCATGGATTTCAGAGTTCAGGGGGCTTTACAGCGTATTTTTTTCATTGCTATCATTACTGTTTTTATTCAGATATTTAGAAAAGAAAACAATATTTACACTGCGGTCATTAATTACTTCAAAACATTTTATAATTGCAAGTGTTTTGTTCATTTTTGCCCTATTGGCAAAGCCCTCGGCAGTTGTTTTACCTTTCGTAACGGGTATTTTAGCCTGGTGTTTTTATAAAGAAAATTTTAAAGTCTTGGTGAAAGGCCTTTTAATCTGGCTCTTATTGATACTACCAATTCTAATAATCACCAGAAATTCACAACCAAATGAATTGATTTATCATTCCATTCCGCTATGGCAACGTTTCTTTATCGCTGGTGACTCCTTATTTTTTTACCTGTATAAATTAGTTTTCCCTTATCCGCTTGCGGCTTGTTATGGATATACTCCTGAGCTAATTGTAAAGAATGTATCCCTGTATTTCAGCACATTTGTTTGCATTGCAATTGCAATTTTTCTTTTTATCAAACGAAATTTAAATCCAATATTATTTTCAAGTTTTGCAATTATTATTATTTGTGTATCGCCAGTATTGGGACTTATTCCATTTGAATATCAAAAGCACTCTGGTGTTGCAGATCGTTATCTCTATTTTGGAATGCTGGGTGTGGCTTTGCTTATTCCAATCATTGCAGAAAGCATAAAGAAATATATCTGGTTAAAATACATTTCGGCTGGTATTTTGACAATTTTTCTCGTACAAAACATACAACAAACAAACACATGGAAAAGTGAATTTACTGTTTGGGACAATACATTAGACCATTACCAAAACAGCGCAAAAGTGTATTATAACCGTGGAGTCGAATATTCAAAAATGGGGAAATTTAATGACGCAATAAATGATTATTCAAGTTGTCTTCGTCTGCAAAATAATTTTCGGGATGCCCTTTTTAACAGGGCAAACGCTTACGAAAATATTAATAATTTGAGTGCCGCTTTTAATGATTATAATACATATTTGTCAATTGATTCAACTGATGGCTCTGTTTATTATAAACGTGCATATTTGAATTACAGAACGGGGAATATAAGTGAGGCAATAAATGATGCTGAAAAAGCCGAACGCCTGGATTTTCCTGTAGGTGCTAAATTCAAATCGGCTTTAAAGCAGGCTTCAATTGGGCAAAGGAAAGATTTTTAAAATTTGGAGCGAAAAATAAGATTGTTTGGGTGTACGACAAATATCCCTAAGCGGCATTTTTTATAGCAAACATTTTGATTC
>JAVHPR010000121.1:0-1022 GCA_036170695.1 Bacteroidia bacterium | reverse complement strand
GTAGCAAAGATAATTTTATTTTTTCTATGTGCGCTCTAAACGTATATACCTATTGATTTATTTGATTTTCTTCTCAATACTCATATCTCACATCTCATATCTCAATTAGTTATTGTTGCAAAGTAAACATCTTCCAAATCAGCTAAAACAGGGCTGAATGAATCATCAGGCTGGGTTGTATTGAACACATGAATTTGTATTTTCCCTTCAACTACTTTTGTAGAAATAACTTTGTAATTACTTTTGTGCTCGGTTAATTGTTCTTTATCTATATACTTCCTCCAGATTTTACCTTTCATGTCTTCAATTGTTTGTGCTGGTTTTCCGGCAAGTAAAATTGTTCCCTGATTCATGATTACCATATTTGAACATAAATTTCTAACATCATCAACAATATGAGTAGAAAGAATTACAATAATATTCTCGCCAATTTCACTTAAAATATTATGAAACCGGTTACGTTCCATAGGATCCAAACCAGCTGTAGGCTCATCAACGATGACCAGTTTTGGATTTCCCAATAATGCCTGGGCGATCCCAAAACGCTGACGCATCCCTCCGGAATAATCACCAATATTGCGGTTTCGTGCTTCAAATAAATTTGTTTGGTTGAGCAAAGCATCGCAAATTTCTTTGCGTTCTTTCGGATTGTCAATACCTTTTAAAATCGCAAAATGATTCATCATATCTATTGCTGAAACTTTGGGATAAAACCCAAAGTCCTGGGGTAAATATCCAAGTATTTTTCGCACTTCATCTTTTTGTTTGATAACATCAATATCACCGAAAGTAACTGTTCCGCTATCTGGTTCCTGCAATGTAGCGAGTGTTCTCATCAAAGATGATTTGCCGGCACCATTGGGTCCAAGCAAACCAAACATGCCGTTACCAATTTCCAAATTGATATTATCTAATGCTTTTAACCCGTTTGAATAGGTTTTTGAAAGATTATTGATGCTTAGTTTCATAAATTAATGATATTGCTTATCTGCTTTAGACATGCTGTCTTTTATTGTTTTGTA
>JAVHPR010000120.1:0-4994 GCA_036170695.1 Bacteroidia bacterium | reverse complement strand
CATACTATTGATATCTTATTGACAATCAATTGTTAGTCATGCGGTAGCCCTGAGCTCAAATCATTTAATTCTATATTCTTATCAAAATATACCTTGACACTATTTATGTCAATAAATCTGCTTTTAAATGTTGCCCAACTTAGAAAAGTAAAAATATTCACCACATTGGTATCAAAAATATTAATCACATCCTTCGCTTCAATTTTGAGATGCTTCTTTCTAAGTGGAACGTGAAATTCATAAAGTTTTTCTATTGTTGTTTCAATAAATTGACTTAAATATGAATGTAAAAATGTGCGCCTGATAGAAATGAAGTATGGTTCGTTTTCCTCTCTTATAAGCGAATTTTCAATTTCATTTATATAATCACTCTTAACTTTAAAATCAAATTTTATGTTTGTACATAAATCTCTTTTTAATTGTCCATTTTTTGTATAACCTTTTTCTACTAAAAACTTTCTTGTAAATCCTTTTTCATATAAGGATGTTGCAAAAAAAACTAATAACCCTACCCAATCTGAGTTAAAATAAAATGATTTCATTTCACTTTCTATATCATCATTAAAGGCGTTTTTTATATAGTGTTTTTTCGTTTTGTTTATATAATTATTAAAAATAGTTGAAAAAGATTCATTTAAACCCGAAGAATAACAAATTACTCGCTGCTTTTCAGTTCTGATATTTTTTTCAAATATTTCTTCAAGAATTGCAGATTTACCCGAACCGTTTTCTCCAACAAGAGTAAGCACCTTGTTTTTTATTTTAAAGGTTTGTTTTTTTTCGGTTAGCTTATTTTTAACTAATTTGATTTCCATTGATAGTGTATTTGAAGCTAATTTGAAATTTCTTCTAATTCTCTGGCAGTATCCTTTGTTTTGGTTTGTAGGTTTCTTATTTGTTCAAAATTAAATCTATTTTATAATTCCTAAATTCACTTATAAAATCGCCTTCATAACTATCTATTATTTTTCCAATAGAATTGTTTATATCATTAAAATGCCTCCAAAGACTGTCAATTTCATCATCGGATAAAGTATCTTTATATATTTCTACTTTCATTTTGATTGATTCACGTTCAAGGAATAAAGCAATTATTTTTTCAATTTGCTTTTCATTTTCTTTATTCATGTTGTTACGTTTTTTTATCAGTCAACGAATGGCATTATGTATTCTTTGAAAAATAATCCGTGATACTCTTTAGTTCTCCATCAAGAATTTTGATACGCCTCCCTACTTCACTATCATAAGTAAAAGGCGATGATTTTAATTTAATTCTCTCAATAAACATTTGTAATTTTTGCTCTCCATGATTTTCTTTTACATAAAGTATTTCAGCCTCATGTATTTGCTTATTTAGATAATCAAACGCTTCTTTAAGAGTAATTAGTCTAATGGTTTCTTCTTCATTTAATCTATGCCCTTTCATCTGTAACCTGCGCATTTCAGGTAGTACCATTCTTTTTTCTTTATGTAATTCTAAAAGTTTGTCCATTTAACTTGCTTTATAAATCGTTTCTTGTAATTTGTAAAATGCTTCAACCAACTTTTCTGAACCACCAAATAAATCGGCTGCTTCTTTAGGTGAGCCAATATTGTTGAGCTTTATTAGTTCTCCTAATTTTTCACGTTTTAATTCATCAATATCATCTAACTCATAACGTGTCAAAATAAAACGCAAAAAGTCTTTTGCTTTCATATTTTTAAACACATCAAAAAAACGGTCACTTTGTGCTATTTCCACTCTGCTATGTCGTGTAAGCATTTCTGTACTATAACTTAAATGTGCTAACACATCAAATATATCACAGTCTCTCGCACTTAACATTCCTCGCAATGTATCAAGTTGCTCCTTATCAAATCCCTCTTGCTCCAATTTGCTTAATATTGCTTCACGCTTATCGGGGTTTGCCCAGTTCCTGCGAAGTTCTTCTTCCGTTTGGTAAAGTGTTGGAATGATGCCAATTATTTTCTCTAAAAATTCTTTTGCAGATAATGGCTTACCATCCGAATCAATATAACGTACCTGAACATTTGTTACCTTTAAAACTCTGCCATTAGCAAGTTGAACTTCTACTTTTTCTGGGCGAGGAGTGGGCGTTCCTCCTCCCGTGTCGCCATCACTTCCACCATTACCTCCACCACCACTTCTACCACTTGTATTTTCAGTTTCATCAAATGGCAAACCATCCCACTCAGAATCGTAAAATCTGTTACTTGCTCCTGTAAAATCAATGATTGTAAAAAAATCTTTGCCTTCAAATAATCGAGTACCTCGCCCAACAATTTGCTTAAATTCAACTACTGAATTAATGTTACGCATCAATACAATATTCCTTACATTTCGGGCATCAACACCTGTTGTGAGCATTTGTGATGAAGTAAGTATTACAGGAATATCTTTATCATTATCTTGAAAACGCTCTAAAAGCTGTCTGCCAATATCTCCTTCATCACTTGTAATCCTAACGCAATAGTGAGGGTCAGTAACGGTTTTATGTCTATTAATCATATCACGCAAAGTGAGTGCGTGTTGCTGGTCAACACAAAATACGATGGTTTTATCCATAGTATTTATGTGTTCTAATAGCGTTTTAGCAAGTAATTCTGTTCGGGCTGGTATAATTATATTTTTTTCAAAATCGTCTAAATTGTAAACCATTTTAGTGTGTTGCCCTTGAACAACTTTATCTCCTTTATCTACAATATATTCGTCAATATTAGTAGTAATACGTTTTACCTTGTAGGGAGTTAAAAAGCCATCATTAATACCCTGTTTTAATGAATATTCATAAACAGGTTTACCAAAATAAGTATAAGTATCCACATTATCGTCACGTTTGGGAGTGGCTGTTAATCCAATGTGAACAGCTTTAGAAAAATAATCCAAAATGTGTCTCCACGACCCTTCCTCGTTTGCAGAACCCCGATGGCACTCATCTATAATAATCGCATCAAAAAAATCAGCAGGATACTGTTTATAATAACCACCAATCTTTTGCAAATCTTCTTCTTTTGTTTGGACGCTATCAGCCGATTTTAGGAACTTGTTATTATCCCTATCTGCAATTGCCTGATATATAGCAAAGAAAATATTTGCATTAGTAGGAACAACTCCATTACGTTTTTTTATTTCTTCTCCATCAATTTTTACAAGGTCTTTTTCAAAAGGATTAAAGGTATTGATGGCTTGGTCGGCAAGAATGTTTCTGTCGGCAAGAAAAAGAATTTTAGGTCTGCGCTCAGTACCCTCTATGTTCCAACGTGTTTGAAACAGTTTATAAACAATTTGGTAAGCTATAAAAGTTTTACCTGTTCCTGTCGCGAGAGTTAGAAGTATTCGAGGTTCTTTATCGGCAATAGCACTTAAAACCTTGTTTACGGCAATGGTTTGATAATAACGAGGTATGTTTGTCCCTGCAATATCAAAAGGCTGTGTAATCAGTTTTTCTTCAACTTCATTACAATTAGCCATTACTCTATTATACAATTCTTCGGGAGAAGGAAGGCGTTCAATATAATCCCCTTTGCCAGTTGAAATATCAAATTCGTAGTACTTTTTACCATTTGAGGAATAAACAAAACGGACATTTAAGTCAGTACCGTAATCAATGGCTTGTTGTAACCCTTCTGTGGGGGCTTTCCCAAGTGCTTTAGCTTCGAGAGTTGCTAAATCAACATTTTTAAACTTTAACAGATAATCTACTTTTTTGGCGTTACCCCGTTTATTACCAAGAATTTTACGACCGTCAGTATAATAATGCTCTCGTTTTATATGTTCCATTTTCCATCCACACTCCTCAAGGAATTTGTCGATGTAATTAGCTCTTGTATCAGATTCATTCATAAACGGAGCATTGATATGCTAAATTACCACTAACTTGAAAAATACATTTACATTTTGAGTAAATGTATGTAAATTTATCGTAAAATATGAATTAATAGTGTAGTAAAGGTTACTGTTTTAATAAAGCAAAGTGTTGCAGATGAAACTATCTTAAAGTGTTACCCGCAAATGAAACGGGGTTAAATTTTTCTTTTGTGGATGTATTTTATTTTTGTCAATACCTAAACTTGAATAATCAACTATTTACTTGAAGTTTTCAAAACAATATATTGTTCTGAAATAATTGATAGCAATACAAAAAATGGAAACCGAAATGGATGACGAAATAGTAACTAACCCTTTTTTTAAAGAGCAAGTAAGGCAAAGTGCTGATTATTTTGATAATTGGCTTTACACAGGAGTAAGCAAAATCTTTATCCAAGATGGTGGCGAACCATTTAGGAGGTCATTCTATTGCGACCTTTACGATGTTTTTTTAGCCCATCATAATTTAAAAACAGGAATATCTGAGGATATTGCTCATAATTGTTTAGGATGCAATTTTGAAGAAGGAGCAAAAAATATTAGCTTGTTTTTTAAGTATAATATTGAAACCGATTCGCTTCGGTATTTTTTAACCCTATACTCTATGCTTTTTTATATACAAGCTGAACGGCTTGGTGTTATATACAAAGAATTAGGTTTTAAGGTAGCTAATAAAGATGAATTTGATTGGTCTGCTTTTCCTGTTTTGCAAAGAATAAAATATTGGGCGAATTTTTTTAAACACCCTAAATATTATATGCTTCTTCATCACCCTGAATTTTATATTGATGGAGACCCATCAATTCCTAATATTATGGTGAATGGGAAAATAGATGATGCGTTTATTCAGCAGTTTTACAGAGGAGGTAAGAACAATGAGGAGCTGAAAACAAATTTGGAAAACAAGGATAAATATATTGTAGTATTTCCTAACATTTTGACTTTTACTCAGGAATTGTGTGCTGAATTAAAGAAAATAGTTGAAACGATAACGAATGACCCGAAAGCAATTGAAAATTTGTCCGCCTATACACTCGAAAATGGTTTGTTTACCTAAGATGTTGAGCAAAATTAGGGTCAATCGGAAAAGTTGGGGGTCAAGTGATAAAAATATAACTTAGCGGAG